>VAYL01000241.1:1977-2403 GCA_005884305.1 Actinomycetota bacterium | reverse complement strand
TCTACAGCTAGCGAGCCTGATTAACGTTCTGGGATGAGCCTGGTCGCCGCGGCCCCACTGATCACGGGGAGGACGAGCGCGTAGGCGAGATAGGAGCTCGCGGCGAGGGCGATCGCTCCGGCCAGACACGCGAGTACCACCGCAAGCCACAACCATCTCGGCAGGCTGGTCACTTCGCTCGATACCTTCGGCTCATCCCCTCGCCGATTCCCTTAGTGCGTCCGCACAGTGCGCCAAGACTGCCAGGTGATGCGAAGGATGACGGCGGTGATCGCGAGGCCGATCAGGGGGTCGGCGATTGGCGCACCTAGCGCGACGACAATCGCCGAGGCGACGACCGCGAGCGAGACGTAGGCGTCGGCGCGGGCATGGTTGCCGTCGGCGATCAGCGCCGGGCTCCGCAGCGTCCTGCCGGCGCGCGTGCGG
>VAYL01000241.1:0-1923 GCA_005884305.1 Actinomycetota bacterium | reverse complement strand
CCAGGTGTTCCGGCGCGGCGGGATGGACGAGCCGGCGGATCGCCTCAACTCCCGCGACGCATGCACTTACGAAGATCGCCGCGACGACGAACAGGCCCGCGGCCCGTTCGGCGCGCTCGGAGCGCAGGGCGAAGGCGATCCCCAGCGGAAGCGCGGTCAGCGCGTCGCCGAAGTTGTGGATCAGGTCGGCGAGCAGGGCGATGCTATTGGTGGTGATGAAGATCACCGTCTGGGCGATGGCGGTAACGCCGAGGACGGCCAGCGACAGGGCGACCGCCCGGATGCCCGCACGTGAGCGCTTGATGCTCTCGTCTATCAGGCCGTGGGAGTGGCCGTGAGCATGGCCGCCATGTCCGTGACCGTGCTGGTGTCCGTTGCGCCGCGCCGCGACCGCGGGTCGCTCAGCCAGAGGCCGCGAGCGCTGAAATCGCGGCGGCAGGTGACGATGAGGCCCCGCGTGTGGATGGACGTGCACGCGGCGCCCATGTCGGTGCGGATCTCCTTGGGTGGCCGAACTGTCGATGGACGGCAAGGTAGCGCGGCTAGGGCAAGGTGATCCCCCAAGAAGGGCTCGTTAGGACGGGCTCGCACGCCTTAGATGCCGTCGGAGCCGACGACTCGTTAGATGTCCGTTGCCAGGTCTA
This sequence comes from Actinomycetota bacterium, assembly GCA_005884305.1. Lineage (GTDB taxonomy): Bacteria > Actinomycetota > Thermoleophilia > Solirubrobacterales > 70-9 > AC-56. The sequence continues at coordinate 1,279 of VAYL01000241.1, read as the reverse complement.
GCCTGCGGACGAATCGGCGACAGCGTGGACCTTGGCGACCCTCCACGGACATCTCTCGAGGAATCGCGACCTTGAGCTCCAGGGTCGCAACTACCAGGTCTGGCTACGGCGGACCATCCTCGTGGTCTTGGCGATCGTCATCCTCGCGGCCCTGCTGAACGAATTCGGGCAGCGCTCAACGATCAGCACGGCCACCGGTCCGGCGGCGAAACTTACCGTCAGGGCGCCCGAGCGGCTTCGTGGGGGGCTGATCTTCGAGGGCCGGTTCGAGATCTCGGCCCAGAGCCGGATCGCCCGTCCCCGGCTGGTCCTGGCCCAGGGATGGACCGAGGGAATGACCCTTAACACGAGCGAGCCGACCCCGAGCGACGAGACCAGCCACGGCGATCGGTTGGTCCTGGGCTTTGCCCCGATTCCGGCCGGTACCACTTTCACCTATTGGAGCCAGTGGTCGGTGAATCCGGTCAATGTCGGACACAGATCCCAAGACGTGATCCTTTACGACGGATCCCAACGAGTAGCCAGCGTCCATCGTCAGGTGACGATCTTCCCGTAGCCATGGACATCGCAATCCGCGCATTCGTCGCCTTCTTCATCGTCCTTCTCATCACGCGGGTGGTCGGACGACGCGAGCTCTCATCGATGGAGCCCTTCGACCTGATCCTGCTCGTCGTCCTCGGCGATCTGATCCAGCAGGGCATCACCCAGAACGACGAATCGGTGACGGGCGCCTTGATCGTGGCCACCGTGATCGCCTTGATGACAGTCGCGGTCGCCTACCTCAACTTCCGTGTTTCCTGGCTTCGCCCTGTATTCGAGGGTGGCGTGGTAGTGCTGGTCGAGGATGGGAAGCTGATCGAGCGGAACCTGCGTCGCGAGCGTCTCACGGTCGCCGAGGTGGAGGCTGAAGCGCGCCAGCAGCAGATCGAGTCGCTCGACGATGTTCGCCTTGCGGTGCTGGAGACGAACGGTCGCATCAGCTTCATCTCGAACGGCTGATCGGGCGCGAGGCTTGATCATTCGCTGGAAGGACTATCGGACGCCGCAAAGGCCTTGAGCGCTCACGAGAAAAGGGCAATCGCCCCTTGCGCCCTATACGGGGTTCGCGAGCGCGGATGACGCTGAACGGCGCGTCCCCCACTCCGGACGATGAGCATCAGCGTTGACCGTGACGCTGTAACCCTCCTCGCGCGTGGGCGATCGCGCATGGGATATGGCAAGCGGCATTACCTCATGCCGGAGCCTGGACTCGAACCAGGGGCCTTCGGATTATGATTCC
>VAYL01000054.1:14738-19262 GCA_005884305.1 Actinomycetota bacterium | reverse complement strand
CGGAGCTTTGGAAGCGGACCGGCCGTTACGGGATCGAGGAGCTCTTCAAGCTGAAGGACCGCAGGGACGCGCCCCTGGTGCTGGCGATGACGAACGAGGACGCGTTGGCGTTCCACATCTCGCGAGACCTGCGCTCCTACCGCGAGCTACCGAAGATCCTCTACCACATCCAGACCAAGGAGCGGGACGAACCGCGGCCGCGGGGGGGCGTGCTGCGCACCCGGGAGTTCACGATGAAGGACGCCTATTCGTTCGACCGGGACCGCGAGGGCCTCGAGCGCTCCTATGAGCTTCACATCCGGGCCTACGACAACATCTTCGAGCGCTGTGGGCTTCGCACCTATCGGGTGGAGGCGGACGTGGGGATGATGGGCGGCTACGGGGCCCACGAGTACCTGGCGCCATGCGCCGCCGGCGAGAACGACGTCGCGCTGGCGCCCGGGTACGCGGCGAACGTGGAGGTTGCCTCCGCCGAGCCGCAGCCGGTCGAGCTGCCGCCTGCACTGGACGAGCCGCGTGAGGTGCCCACGCCCGGCCTCACGACCGTCGACGAGGTGTCAGGAGCGCTGGGGGTGCCCGCGGGGGCGCTGATAAAGGCCATGCCGGTGATCGTCGGCGACGACCGGATGCTGATCGTGCTCGTACGTGGCGACCATCGGCTCAACGAGATCAAGCTCCGCAACTCGCTCGGGGCCGAGTTCAGGCCCGCGCATCCCGAGGAGATCGCGAATCGCCTCGGCCCTGCGGGGTTCGTCGGGCCGGTGCGCACCGACCTGCCGGTGATCAAGGACGCGGCCATCGCCGGCGAGGGCTACGTGTGCGGGGCGAACAAGCCGGACGTGCATCTGATCGGCGTCGCTCCAGGGCGCGACTTCCCCTTCGAGGAAATGGATGTGCGCTCGGTCGAGGCCGGCGACCTGGCGCCCGGCGGCCATCCGATCGAGATCGAGCGGGCGATCGAGGTTGGGCAGATCTTCAAGCTGGGGACGCGCTACTCCGAGCCGCTGGGCGCCAATTACCTCGACGAGAATGGCGACGAGCACCCGATCGTCATGGGCAGCTACGGCATCGGGCCGGCGCGGACGGTCGCTGCCTCCATCGAGCAGCGCGCCGACGAGCAAGGGATCGTCTGGCCGCGCTCGATCGCTCCATGGGATGTGCATCTGGTCGGGCTCGGGAAGGCGGGTGACGAGGTCACGGAGGCCGCGGATCGCCTGTACTCAGAGCTGGCCGACGCGGGCATCTCCGCGGTCTACGACGATCGCGACGCCGGCCCGGGCGAGAAGCTCACGGACGCGGAGCTCCTGGGCTGCCCGCTGCGCCTCGTCGTCGGGCGGCGCGGGCTGTCGGAAGGCGTGGTCGAGGCACAGGTTCGGCAGAGCGGGGCGGAGGAGAATCTCCCCGTTGCCGAGGCAACAAGCCGTGCCGCCGCGCTCCTCGACGGCGTCGAGTGACCCCAACCACGAGCAAGCGCCGGCTGCTCGGCCTGGACCGCTCGGGGCCGAAGCCCAAGGTCACGATGCGCGGGCAGCCTCTCCACCCGCTCACGATCCCGAACCTGGTGGGGTACGTGCGCCTCGCGGGGATCCCGGTGTTCCTCTACCTGGCGCTCAGCTCCGGGGACGGGCGCACCGCGGCCGCCGCCATCGTCTACCTCGCGATCGCGGGGAGCGACTACCTGGACGGGTTCCTCGCGCGCGCGACGGGCCAATACAGCCGCATGGGAGCGCTCCTCGACCCACTCGTCGACCGGCTGACAGTGCTCGCGGGTGTCGTGGTGTGCTGGAAGTTTGAGCTCCTTCCCAGGTGGGCGCTGGCGGTGCTCGCGGCGCGCGAGCTCGCGACGCTGGTGGTCGCCCAGGCCGGACTTCGGCGCGGCCTCGATCTCGAGATCAACTGGGTGGGGAGGTGGTCGGTGTGGCTCACAATGGGCGGGATCTTCCTCGCGATGGTGACGGCCGCGTGGATCGCGCCGGCAATGTTCTTCGCGGGGCTGGTCGGATCGCTCCTCGCCAGCCTGCTCTACGTCCGGACCGGCCTCGCCGAGCTGCACCGTAAGTAATCCTGCACGGGCTCAACCTCAACTTGACCTTTGCGCGACCCGCCTATAATCGCGCGACGGGCCAACGAACGAGAGGGAGTAGCCCAATTGGAGGAAACCTTCCCCGACGTGAGCTCCATGAGCGACCAGGAGCTCAAGGAGCTGATCGACCAGCTCACCGATGAGGAGCGCGAGGTCTCGTACCGCCGCCGCCTCCTGCACGGCAAGATCGACATCCTCAGGGCGGAGCTCGTGAACCGGCTGCGCGCGAAACGGGAGGCCGGCGACGCGCTGATCACCGGGGAGGACGTCCAGCAGCTCACGGACATCCTCGCCGGCCGGGTCTCACAGCCGGAGAAGGAGTCGTAACTTGGCGACGCTGCATTGCCCCGAGTGCGGGTTCGTCAACCCGGAGGGCGCCAACTACTGCCAGAAGTGCGGGGCGTACCTCGCCCGGCCCGAGGGCGAGGACGCGTCGACGATGGCCTACAAGGTGGGGGAGACGGGCGAATATGAGCCCGTGGACGTCGAGGAGGAGGTCGACAAGGCCGGGGCGGCGTTCGTCATCCGGTCCGGTGGCGGCCGGGCGGGTGAGAGCTTCGCGGTCGACTCGGACCGGATTAGCATCGGCCGCACCCCCGACGCCGCCGTGTTCCTCGACGACGTGACCGTCTCGCGCAACCATGCCCCGGTCGTGCGGCGCAAGGACGGCCTCTACATCGACGACCTCGGGTCGCTCAACGGCACCTATGTGAACCGCCGCCGGATCGAGTCGCACCGCCTCGAGGACGGCGACGAGATCCAGATCGGCAAGTACAAGCTGAGCTATTTGGAGCGCTGACATGGCGATCGCCACCACGGAAGAGGGGGCCAGGGGCCGCAGGGAGGCGGAGCACCGCCGCGCCGGCGATTCGCCGTCGCGCCCGCGTAAGGCGCTCACGATCGGCGCCGTCGCGAAGATCCTGAGCCAGGAGTTCGACGACATCTCGATCTCCAAGATCCGCTACCTCGAGGACCAGAAGCTGCTCACCCCTCGGCGCACGCAGGGCGGATACCGCCTGTACAGCCAGGGTTCCTGCCGCTGCGCGTAATTCGTCAGGAGCTGGCGAGCGGAGACTTCACGGGTCCGCGCCGAGGCAGCGATGCGGCCGCGAGCCGGCGCGCGGCCTCGGTCGATGCGGCCGTGACCACGATGAGCCTCGAGGACCTTCTGGACGAGGCCGGCGTTCCGGAGAACCTCATCCGCGAGCTCCAGGAGTTCGGGATCGTCCAGCCGGAGCGGCGCGACGGCCGCCTAACCTACGACGAGACCGATCTGGAGATCGTGCGGGCCGCGGCGGAGCTGTCGCGGTTCGGCGTCGCGGGGCGCAACCTGCGCGTCTTCCGCAGCTCCGCCGATCGCGAGGCGGCGCTGCTCCAGCAGATCGTGGGGCCGGCGCTCCGCTCGCGAAGCCAGGCCAGGCGCAAGGAGGCGATCGAGAACCTCGAGAGCCTCGCGGCAGTGTGCGGGCAGCTGAAGCATCTACTGCTCGTCAGGGACTTGCGCAGGCTCAAGGGCGACTGAGGGCCCGCAAACCGCCGTCTGGCGGTGTCCTCGGCCGGGCGTCTCACTCACGTAGGTTTCAACTACGCTCGCTTCGCCGCCCGGCCTGCGTCCATGGCCAGCCGACGGTTTTCGAGCCCTCACATGCCTCGTGTAACCCGGACCAGGACAATTTCAGCGCCGCGTGATCGCGTCTGGGACCTCATCGCCGACCCGCATCATCTGCCCCGGTGGTGGCCGAAGACGGTCCGCGTCGAGGATGTGCACCGGATGGGCACCGGCAAGCGCTCACGCTGGACGACGGTGCTCGGCACCGAGCGCGGGCGAGGGGTGCGCGCGGACTATCGGTGCACCAGCTCGGCCGCCGGGGAGCGGTACGTGTGGGAGCAGGAGATCGAGGGAACGCCGTTCGAGCGGATCCTCAAGTTCGCGCGCCTCGACATCCAACTCGCCGATGCGGATCAGGGAACGCGAGTGAAGCTCGCATCCGAGGAGCGGCTGCGGGGTCTTTCGCGGCTTGGCTCGCCGATGATGCGCATGGCGACGCGCCGGCGGCTCGACGAGGCGCTCGACGGAATCGAGCGGGCGGTGGGGCCGGAATGACGCCGGAGCGCTCGGCGGGGCCGATGAATTGGTACGGGTGGGGCGATCCGGATCGGCGACTTCCGCTGGGCGACGACGCGATCTCGATGCTCCGGGACGAGGTCGGGGAGGGAAGGCCGGACGGCCGCGCCTCGCTTGAGTCGGTGGCCATCCCGCCTCCGCGGCCCCTGCCACCGGCGCTTGCCGAGACGGTCGGCCCGGCCGCCGTACTCACGGGACACGAGCACCGCGTGCGGCGCGCCGCGGGACGGGGATACCCGGACCTGGTGCGCCTGCGGGCCGGCAGGCTTGACGATGCCCCTGATGCGGTCGTGCTCCCGGCCAGCGCGGCCGAGGT
>VAYL01000054.1:11781-14621 GCA_005884305.1 Actinomycetota bacterium | reverse complement strand
CACCTCGATGACCGCGACGCTCGGCCCCGGGCTGCGCGGACCTGAGGCGGAGGAGGGACTCGCGGAACACGGCTTTACCCTGGGCCACTTCCCGCAGTCCTTCGAGTACGCGACGATCGGCGGGTTCGCCGCGGCACGCTCGGCCGGCCAGGCCTCGAGCGGATACGGCCGCTTCGATGCGCTCGTCACCTCCGTGCAGCTCGTGTCACCGGCCGGTGAGCTATCGACCCTCGAGACGCCGCACACGGCCGCCGGGCCCGCCTTGCGGGAGCTGATTCTCGGGTCAGAGGGCACGCTGGGTGTGATCACGCGGGTCACCGCGCGCGTGCGGCCCGCTCCCAAGCGCCGTTACTACGGGGCCTGGATGACGGCGGATTTCGCCTCCGGCGCCGGCGTCGTGCGGGCGCTGGCCCAGTCGGACGCCCTCCCCGACGTCGTTCGCCTCTCGGACGAGGCGGAGACGCGGGTGTCACTCGGGATGTCGGGCACCGGCGCGGGCAAGCGGGCCATCCTTGGCACGTACCTGCGGTTGCGCCGCCGCGACCACGGCTGCATCCTCGTCTGCGGCTGGGAGGGCGAGTCGGAGGCGGTCGAGCGTCGCCGCGCGGTCGCGGCAAGGACTCTGCGGTCGGGGGGTGTCGCCAGCCTGGGAGCCGCCCCTGGGCGAGCGTGGGAGCGGGGGAGGTATGAGGGGCCGTACCTGCGCGACGCGCTCCTCGACCTGGGCTACATGGTCGAAACGCTGGAGACGGCGCTCACGTGGACGCACCTGCAGCAGCTGCATGACGAGGTCCGCGCCGCGATCGGCGCCGCGCTGGCGACGCAGGGAACGCCCGGCGTCGTCACGTGTCATCTCTCGCACGCCTACCGGGACGGCGCGTCGCTCTACTTCACCTTCATCGCGCCGCGGCGGCCGGAGGCGGAGCTCGAGCAATGGCGACTGGCGAAGGCGGCTGCCTCCGACGCGATCACCGAGGTTGGGGGAACAATCACCCATCACCACGGCGTCGGCCGCGACCACGCGCCCTACATGCGCGCGGAAATCGGCGAGCTGGGGATCGAGACGCTGCGGGCTGTCAAGGAGCGCCTCGATCCCGCCGGGATCATGAACCCGGGAAAGCTCCTGCCGTCAAACACCTACGGCGGCTCCGCCGCCTAACGACACATGCCACTGCGGCGACAAAGTCGCCGCCCTACTCACCTGCAGGAAATCCACGGCTCCGCGTCGAGCGAAAAGTCCCGCGCCTTCTTGATCGAGCTGAAGCCGAGGCGGTTGGCGTCGCCGCAGAATTGTGACGGCGGGATCCGGTACTCGACCTGGAACACCGCCTTCCCGGCGCGCGTAAAGGCCCTGTAGCCGGGCGACGGGTTGTTGGTGCATTCCCGATACTGAAAGCACTGCTCATTCACGGCGAAGTCGAACCTCGGCTCGAGCTTTGGGACCTGGCCGAGGTCGTTCTTCAGCCCCACCGAGAGCCCGTTGCGGTGCGCGATCCGGGCGAGCGCGTTGTCGAAGATGAGCTGCGTGTGCGCACTGATGCGCCAGCCGGTCACCCGCTTTCCCTGCGCGTAGGCGTCGACCACGTCGTACTCGATTGCGTCGAAGCCGGCGGCGGCGCACTTGCGCGTACGCGCGGCCACGCGGCGGAGCACGAAGTCGCGCTGGCCCCGGCCGTTGTTGATGTTGACCCAGTACTCGTTCGAGAACCGACTGCTGAAGGGCTTGCCAAGCAGGCGGTGCCCGATCCGGCGGTCAAACCTCACGTACTTGCCGTAGTCGGGACGGAAGCGCTCGGCCGTCCCGCCCGACACGTAACAGATGGCGTGGCCGCCGCGCCGGTGGATTGCGTTGACCGCCGCGGTGTCGATCGTGTGGTCGTTGCCCGAGATTCGCCCGTCCTCGTACAGGTCGATGTCGAACACCTGCGGCCGCACGCACGGGCCGCCCGATGCCGGGGGATTGCAGATACCGACGTCGATGCCGCCCGTCGACGCGTGGCTGCGGTCGGAGCTCTCGAGCTGGTACTGGAAGCGCGCTTCCTGCGGCGGCTCCCACCGCTGGGTCGCGGCCGGCGCGTGGCCGGGCGCTATCAGGGCGATGCTCGCCAGCAGCGCCGCCGCCGGCACGACCTACTTGCCCTGGCCGGTGCCCTGACTGGAGCCCGGGCTTGCGCCGACCACCAGCCAGATGATGTAGCTCTCGTTCTTACTCGGCTGCTTGAGGCCCTGGAGCTTCACGTCGAAGAAGGGAGTCTTGTTCGTGACGCCCAGGGCCGCCGCCGCGGATCCCTTAACGTCGCTGGCCGCTTTGAATTGGATCGGAAAGGTCGTGCCCTTCTTCGAGCCGAGGACGCCAATGAAGTCGATTTTGCCCTGGATGTCGAGAAGCGGCTGTTGCTGCTGGAGCGCGGCCTGGATCGCGTTGCTGACGTCCGAGTTCTTCGCGAGTGTGATTGCCACAGCCTGCACGTTCGGCAGGATCGGCTGGACGGCCGACGGGATCGGGATCGTGTTCTGGTAGGAGCCGTTGCTCGAGAGCTTGACCTTCCCTGAGCTGCTGGCCGCGGAGATCGGCAGGAGCGGATAGCCCTGGGGCTTCCCGCTCGTGGCGGATGCGTTCGTCGAGGTGCTCGTGGCCGTCGTCGCCGAGCCGGCGCTGTTGCCGCTGAACACGCCCGCGATCGCGAGTGCGCCCACCGCGACGAGCACGGCTGCGCAGCCGGCGACCACTATTCCCTGGGTCTGGCGGCGGGTGAGCGACGTACGGGGGGGCCGCGGCTCGGCGTCCTCGGCCTTCGCGCGACGCTGAGGCAGCACCTTCCGAAGGGGGGCTGGGACAA
>VAYL01000054.1:2526-11745 GCA_005884305.1 Actinomycetota bacterium | reverse complement strand
CCGGCGCGACCAGTCGCAGCTTCTGGGCGAGCTCGGTGACCATCGCCAGGTCATCCGGGCTGTCCTTCAGGTGGCGCACAGCGTCGGCGCGGTCGATGGGGTCCGCCTGGCCCAGGAGGTAGTCGGTGAGCGCGACGTTGCGGTCCGGATTCACACCCGCCAGCTCGGTCAGCGCCGCCCGGGCGCGGGTGCGAACCTCGGTCGCGTCGACGCCGAGAATCGAGGCGAGATCGGCATAGCCCTGGCCCCGCTCGAGCAGGAGTTGGAGCATCGCCTTTTGGTCCGCGGAAAGAGGCACGCCCGGAAGCCTACGGAGTCGGATATCCCGGCGGTGCACGTGAGGTGGCGAAAGCCGGGCCCCGCGGAAGTAACTTTCGCCGGTGCTGGCCGGCCTGGTGGATCTCGCCGTACGGCGGCCGTGGGCCCTGCTGGCCGCGAACCTGGTCGTGCTCGCGGCGGCGCTGGCGGTTTCGATCGCGGGGGCGGGGAGTCTGCCGATCGGCTCGACGGCTCCGTCCGGCTCCACGACCGGCGAGCCGGACTTCATCGTCGCGACCACCGGGCGCACACCGGTTCACTCGGGTGTCTATCGAGTCGCGCTGGGGGTTATCGCCTCGCAGGTCAAGGCCGACCCCGCGGTGGCCGAGGTACGCCACGGGCCGATCTCCGATGACGGCCGATCGACCTCGCTTCTCGTCTCGGTCGGCGGACTCGATGCCTCGGCGAAGCAGGATGCGGTCGAGCGAATCGAAGCCGGCATCGATCCGGGGCCGCTGAGGGTCTCCTACGGCGGCGAGGTAGCGGCCCTTCTCGACGCGCGCCACGAGCTGGCCGTGGACTTCTGGAAGTTGGAGCTCGCCGCGATGCCGTTCGCGGCGCTAATCCTGGCGCTGGCGCTGGGGGCGCGGCTCGCGGCGGCGCCCATCATCTCCGCCGCGACCGCGATCGCGGGAGCGTTGGCCGGGCTGGTTGTCATCGGGCTGGTGGCCGATATCTCGCTGCTGGGGAGCGCCCCGGCCGCGGTGGTGGGCCTCGTGCTGGGGATCGAGGCGCCATGCGCCTTATTCGCGCGCTTCCGTGCCGAGGCGACGCGGGCGGCGCGACCCGAAGCTCTGCGCCGGGCGGTGCACACCACCATGGATCTCGCGATACCAAGCGCGATTGCCGCGGCACTGGTAACCATTGGCCTCGTCGCCACGAGCCTCGACCAGGCGGCGTCGATGATCGTGGGGTCCGCGCTTGCCGCCGCGCTCGCCCTCGCGTCGGCTCTGGTGTGCGCGCCGGCAATCGTCATGCTCGCGGCAGATGACCGCCACCTGAGCGGCCAGGCACCGGTGACCACCGGGCTTGCCAGCCGACCAGCTGCGCTGGCCGGGTGGCTCGCGAGCTCGCGCCGCGCGACGGTGATGGCAGTCGGGATTGGCGCCGCGCTGATGCTCGCCGCGGCCGTTCCGCTGATCCACGCCCACGGTGCGCCGTTCTCGACCCTGGACCTGCCGCCAGACTCTTCCGCGCGTACCGCGGCGATGCTTGCGGGCGTGACCAACCATCTGGGCGGCGGCGATGCGGTCTTCGGCGATCTGCCCCTCGCGGCGGGAGCCGCCGCGGTGGGGTTGATCGTCGTGCTCGGGCTCGCCTTCAGGACGCGGCTCGCGCTGCCCGTGGCAATCGTGAGCCTGCTGCCCGCGGCCGCGGCGTGTGGCCTTTGCATCGTGGTATTCCAGGAGGGCCACCTCGCCGGCGCGATCGGACTGACCGGGCAAGGATCCCTGGAGAGCGGGGCTGCGGCCTCCTTGCTCGTCGCTCTGGTGTCAGTGGGCGCCGCGCGCTCGGGCGCGGCCATGCAGGCGGCGCAGGAGGCGACCGCCGGGGGCCTGGCACCAGGGTTGGCTGCGCAGTGGACAGCTTCGCTGCTCGTGCCCGGGGCGATTGTTGCCACCCTGATTGGCGCCGCTGCCACCGGTGTGCTCGCCGGCGCGACCCTCTATCCAGCCCGTGAGTTCGGTCTAGCCGTGGCGGTCGGGCTTCTGCTGGACCTGGTTCTGCTGCGCCTGCCGCTGATCGCAATGCTCGCGCGGCGAGGCCGCGGATAGGGTCCCAGCGTGGAAGCCGGCGCGCCACCCGGGCGGGACGGGCTCGGGGACCTGATCGGTCTCGAGTACCTCGAGATGGGCCCCGAGGAGGTTCGTGCCCGGCTGGAGGTGACCGACGACGTGCGCCAGCCAGTCGGGCTCGTCCACGGCGGCGTGTTCGCATCGATGGCGGAGAGCCTGTGCTCGGCCGCGACGTGGCTGAACGTGAAGGACGATGGGATGGCGGCGATGGGCCAGTCGAACAGCGCGACCTTCATCCGCCCGATCACGGAGGGCCACGTCAACGCGACCGCCCGCCCGCGCCACCGGGGCCGCACGACGTGGGTCTGGGACGTCGAGATCACCGACGACCAGGAGCGCCTCTGCGCCCTGGTGCGAATGACGGTGGCCGTGCGGCCGATCAGGTCCGATTAACCGCGGAAGCGGTTGGTGATCGGCAGCCGGCGGTCGCGCCCGAACGCCTTCGGCGTGATGCGGATGCCGGGCGGTGCCTGGCGGCGCTTGTACTCCGCGCGGTCGACCATCGCGATCACCTCGTCGACCAGCTCGGGCTCGAGCCCGTCGCCGACGATCTCGTCGCGGCCGCGGTCCTCTTCCACGTAGGCGGTGAGGATGCGGTCCAGCACGTCATAGGAAGGCAGCGAGTCCTCGTCACGCTGGTCGGGGCGCAGCTCGGCCGAGGGCGCCCGCTCGAGGACCGATTCCGGGACGAGCTCTCGATCCGCGACCGACTTGCGGTGACGGACGAGCCGGTAAACCAGCGTCTTCGGGACGTCCTTGATCACGGCGAACCCACCCGCCATGTCCCCGTAGAGGGTCGCGTAACCGACCGACATCTCGCTCTTGTTACCGGTCGTCAGGACGAGCCAGCCGGACTGATTCGACAGCGCCATCATCAGGTTGCCGCGGATCCGGGCCTGGATGTTCTCCGCGGCGAGCTCCGTACCCGGGCCGCCGGTCTCCAGTTCGCGGGCCGACTCCGCACCCGGATGTGCCTCCGAGCCGCTGTCTGAGGCGGCGGATCCGCCCGCTCCGAGCACGTGCTCGTAGGCATGCATCGCCTCCTCAATCGGCAGCTCGACGAGCTCGGCGCCGACGTTGCGGACGATCGCCCGCGCGTCCTCCTGGGTCTCGGAGCTGGAGTGGGGGGAGGGCATAACCACGCCCGTGACGCACTCGGGCCCCAGCGCGTCCGCTGCGATCAACAGGACAAGGGCCGAGTCGATCCCGCCGGAGACGGCCACCAGCACGCGCTCGAACCTGTTCTTGCGCACGTAGTCGCGCAGCCCCAGGGTGAGCGCGGCGTAGATCTCAGCGTCCTCGTCGAGCGCCTCGGCGAGGGTCGTCTCGGCTCGGCCACGCGGCTCGGGCGCCTCCAGGCGGGCGATCACCGGCGCGCGGACCGACTCGCTCTCGGGGTACGGGCTCGCCGGGACCTCGACATCGCACACCAGCAGGTCCTCCTGGAACTGAGGCGCGCGGGCAAGCGTCTCACCGCCCGCGGACACGACGACACTGTGCCCGTCGAACACGAGCTCGTCCTGGCCGCCGACGAGGTTGCAAACGGCGAACGCCGCGCCGGTCTCTCGCGCGCGCTCGCGGATCATCCGCTCGCGCTCGATTCCCTTGCCACGGTGGTAGGGCGAAGCTGACGGGTTGACGATGAGGCCGGCGCCGGCGAGCGCCTCGATCGACGCGGGCGGGCCCGGGTACCAGATGTCCTCGCAGATCGTCACCCCAAGCCTCGCCCCGTTCACCTCGATCAGCGCGGGGCCATCACCTGGCTCGAAGTAGCGGTCCTCGTCGAAGACGCTGTAGTTGGGGAGGAGCATCTTCCGGTACCGCGCCTGCACGGAGCCATCGGCGATCACGGCGACCGAGTTGTAGGTGGCGCCCTCGTGCTCCGGATAGCCCACCAGCGCGATGATCCCCTCGACATCGCTCGCGAGCCCCTCGAGCGCCCGCCGGGAAGCGCTCAGGAAGTGAGGCTTCAACCAGAGGTCCTCGGCCGGATAGCCCGTGATCGTCTGCTCGGGCAGGACGACGAGCTGCGCGCCTGCGTCGCGCGCTCTTGCGATCCACTCGGCTGCCAAGCGTGCGTTGCCCTCGATATCGCCCACGGTCGTGTTGACCTGGGCGAGCGCCACACGGAGCGTCTGGTGCGTATCGGTCACGTGTTCAGTATTGCCGGACTCGGGGAAGATCAGGCCTGGCGGCGGCGGCTGCCCAACCCACCGACGATCGTGGCGACCACCGTCACCAGATAGATCTGACCGGTCAGCGCCTCGGCGATCGCGATGGATCGCCCGAGGTTGGTCGCGGCCGTGAGATCGCCGTAGCCGACCGTCGTCAGCGTCACGAAGCTGAAGTAGAGAAAGTTCTGCCCCGTGTCCACGTCCCCGTGCTGCGCGAAGAACGGCTCCGAGCCGATGCTCGAGATGATCCCGTAGGCGAACGCGAACAGGGAGCCGATGAGCAGGTAGATGCACAGCACGCCGAACATCGTGTGAAACGAGATGCCGTGCTCCTTGAAGTCCAGAACGACGCCGCGGGCGATCGAGATCGGGGCGAGGGCGACCATGAGCGCCGTGATCAGCCGTGCCGCGGTTGGGCCGAGGGTGCCAAACCCGATCAGCGCCGCCGCTGACGCCACGATCGCGGCGCACACGGCCATCGTCGCGGTTCTCAGTATCCAGTGGTGGACCCTGGACACGACCAGGGCGACTAGCAGCGTCAGCCCCTGGATCACGATCGTCACCAATCGGGCCCAATCGGCCTCCGGCGCCGCGAGCTGGAAGACGAGCGACGTCAGGATCATCACCAGCAGGGCGCCGTAGTGATAGCCATGCACTCCTGCGCGGTCGAGCAGACGCTCGATGCGGGTTTCGGGCATGGACGTGCCGGCCACGCCCCAAGGATCTCCGCAGGGTCGGACGGGAGCCGGGCCTACCGCGTCGCGTCGCCGAGCAGGCGCTCGACGACGAGGACGTCCTTCCACTCGCCGTCCAGCCGGCCATGGCGGCGATGGACTCCGACCTCGCGCCATCCGCACGCCTTGACGAGGGCGATGCTCGGCGCGTTGGAGGCGAAGATCTTGCCGACGAGCTTGTAATAGCCGCGGTCCTCGGCTGCTTTTGCGACCGAATCCATCAGGGCGCGGCCGACACCGGAGCGGCGCGCGGCGCGATCGACGTACAAGGTCGCCTCGCCGACTCCGGAGTAATAGTGGCTCGCGTCGTCGTACGGTCCGACCTTTACGAACGCGAGCAGGACACCGTCGCGCTTGGCCACGAGCGCCAGCGCCCCGGATTCGATCAGCGCGGCGAGCTCGTCCGGCGTCTTCTCGCGAGTCTCGAAGGTCGCGACCCGCTCGGCGATCCCCTGGTTGTAGATCCTGGCCATGTCACGTGCATCGGCGGCGGTTGCAGGCCGAACAGTGAACTCGCGCATGCGCCTCGTATTACCAGGTCATGGGAGCGCGCCTGGGATCGGGAACCAGCGCCCGTTCCGGGTCGAGAACAGCCGCCCCTTCCCGCGATAGAGGTGCGCCGAGACAGCCCGTTGACCAGCACGCAGCCCCTTCGCAATCTCCCCGGCGCGAGACCCCGGATGGCGGGTCAGGTAATCGAAGACGATTTCGCTCTCGTGCTCGATCTCATCGATCCGAGCCTCGATCTCAGCGAGCGCGCATGACGTGTCATGTGACATGTCACGGCCCCGCGGAACCGCCATCACATTGTCATATGACATGTCATGGTCACTGTCACGGCCCCGCGGGGACGCGCAGCCAGTCCCTGCCTCGTCATCAGGCGCAGCGGACCCGCCGACCAGAGCTGGAGAAGGTTCCACGAACATGTGTTCGTGCACGATACGTGGGGTCTCGGACGGAATGCGACCCGGCCCAGAACGAACCCGAGGAACGGCCCAGGCGGCGCGCCTGCGATCTTTCCCGCCGATGCCCGACTGTGCGCTGATCATCACCGCCGACGACTTCGGCTACAGCCCCCGCTACGACGAGGGGATCGTCGAGGCCGCCATCGCCGGCGCGGTCGACTCCGTGAGCGTGATGGTGACTCGCAACCGGCTCGATCCCGAGCCGCTTCTGGACACCGGCGTCGAGAGCGGACTGCATCTGGACCTTCCGGCCGAGCTAACAGAGGGAGAGAGGGCAGGCCCGCGTGAGGTAGAGGCCGCGCTGCGCATCCTGAGGGAGCAGCTGGCGGCGTTCGAAGCGGCGATCGGTCGCCCGCCTGCGTATCTCGACGGGCATCACAACTGCCATGCGCACCCGGGTTTGGCGGGGCCGATAGCTCGCGAGGCGCGCAAGCGGGGGCTGCCAGTTCGCTCGATCGGCCGGACCGGCTTATCGGCCGCTACTCCGAGGAGGCCGAGGCGGCGCTGCCCGCCGAGCTTCAGCCGGTTGTCGATGGGGAGGGGGAGCTGCCAGCGGGGATCACCGAGTGGATGGTCCATCCCGGTCATCCCGACCCGGATTCTGACTCCGGCTACGACCGGGCCCGCGAGGAGGACCTAGATCTGCTGCTGAGCCTGTGCCTGCTGCCGGCCCTTCGCGCCGTTCGCCTGACCCACACCCGTGCGCTCGGTTGAGCCCGCCGCTTCGACGAGTTCCCCGACGGACGCCTCGAGGTCGTGCGCGAGCGCGTCGAGATCCGGCATCGAGTCGTAGTCGGCCACGAGCCCGAAATTGACTCCGCCGTTGTAACTCATGATCCCGAAGCACACCGCCTGATTCGCCGCCAGGGGAACCATCGGGAAGATGTCGAGGAGCTGGCGGCCGAGCAGGTAGAGCGGGAACTGAGGGCCGGGGACATTGGTCACGACCGTGTTGAAGAAGCGCTGGTAGGACTGCAAGCGGGCGGCCTGCGCGGCGATCGTGGGAGGAGTGAAGTTCGTGACGTCGGTCAGCAGCCTCGCGCCCACCGCCTGGCTGGAGGACTTCAGATGCCGCATCGTCTGCGACACTACCTCCAGGCGGTCGATCGGATCACGGCGACCGACCGGGAGCGGGGCCATCATGGCCGAGACGCGGTTTCCGAGCGCCCCGTGTTCGTCCGCGGTGCGGACGCTGATCGGCACCATCGCCCGGAGCTCTACACCCGCGGTCGAGTGGCCGCGGCCGCGGAGGAAGCGCCCGAGCCCGCCCGCGACCGCCGCGATGACGGCGTCATTGACGGTCCCGCCGGCGAGGTTCTTGACCCGCTTGAGATCGTCCAGATCCGTGCGCACCCAGCCGAAGCGGCGGTACGGGCCGATCGAGCAGTTGATCGAGGAGCGCGGAGCACCGAGTCCGGTTCGCAGGAAGGATCCCGCGGCCCCGAGCTCCCTGAGGACGGCCTCGGCGGCCCGACTCGGTGCGCCAATGGCGTCCCGCGCGCTTCGCACCATCTCGGCGGGATTCGTCGCCCGCTCGATTACGGCCTCGCCCAGCAGCTGAAGTCGCGGCCGGCTCGCGGTCCCGGTCGAACAGGACAGTGGTTCTGTCAACTCCGGAGACGCCGTCCACGAGGCAGTGGTGCGTCTTGCCGACGATCGCGAAGCGCCCGCCGTCGAGGCCGTCGACGAGCCACATCTCCCACACGGGCTTAGTGCGGTCGAGCCGCTGGGAGAAGACGCGGCCGGCCAGGGTGCGCAGCTGATCCTCGCTGCCGGGAGAGGGGAGAGCGGTATGCCGGACGTGGTAGTCGAGGTTGAACTGCGGATCGTCGATCCAGACCGGGCGGCCCTGGCCAAAGGGGACGAAACGGAGCTTCTGGCGAAAGCGCGGCACGAGATGAAGCCGCGATGCGATGTGGTCGCGGAACTCCTCATAGGTCGGCGCCGGGCCCTCGAACACCGTCGTCGACGCGACGTGCATGTGGACCGGTCCGGTCTCGAGGTTCAGAAAGGACGTGTCGAGGCCGCTCAGCCTGTCCCCGTGCCCCATGCGGAGATCTTCTCAGAACGCGGGCCGCGCGAGCGAAGCTAGACGTCCAGCGTGAGTGCGTCGGCGGGGTTGGCGCTCGGCTCGGCCGGACCCGAGCCGTTGTTCGTACGCATCAGGTTTGCCACGCCCACGCCGAGGAGCCGCACAGGCGCGTCGAGCTCGAAGTCGGCGAGCAGCCGCCGCGCTACCTCCCGGATGAGGGTGGGGTCGCTCGTGTGCGCGTCGATCGTGCGCGACCGCGTGTGAGTGCGGAAGGGCCGCAGGCGGATCTTCAGCGTGATCGTCCTGCCGACATGTCCAGCCTCCGCGAGACTACGGGCGACGCCGTCGGCCAGCTCGTCGAGCGTTGTGTTCAGAACCTCGCGATCGGAGACGTCCCCGGGGAACGTGGTCTCGCGGCTCTCCGACTTCTGCTCACGCTCGGTGACCACCGGGCGGTCGTCGTGACCGCGAGCGCGCTGGCGGAGCTCGCGGCCCAGTCGGGGGCCCAAGGTGCGATCGAGAACCGCGTCGTCGGCTGAAGCCAGCTCGCCCACGCTGCGAATGCCCATGACCTCCAGGCGCTCGGCGGTCCGTGGCCCGACGCCGGGAATCAGCTTGGCAGGACGATCGCCGACCGCCTCCAGCATGCGGTCGGGCCCGAGCACGCACAGCCCGTCGGGCTTGTCGAGGTCGGAGGCGATCTTCGCGCACAGCTTGTTTGGACCCAACCCGACCGAGCAGACAAGGCGCGTTGCGGCCAGCATCTCCCGCTTAAGCTGGCGAGCGCGCGCCTCCGGGGCAGGACAATCGGAGAGATCGAGATAGGCCTCGTCGAGGCCGGCGACCTCGACGCGGTCGGAGAACCGGTGCAGCACCTCCATGACCTTCTTCGAGGCGCGGCGGTAGAAGGCCATGTCGCGCGGGATCAGGATTGCCTGGGGGCACCGCCGGTGCGCTATTGCGAGTGGCAGCGCGGAGTGAACGCCAAACTCGCGCGCCTCGTACGACGCGGCCATCACGACGCCGCGCGAGGCGATCGTGCCTGTTGCTACCAGCACGGGCTTGCCGCGGAGCTCCGGCCGTCGCACGAGCTCTACCGACACGAAGAAGGCGTCCATGTCGACATGTGCGTAGACGTGGGGCCGGTCGCTCACAGGTTGAGCCTACGCGCGGGCGCCGCTGGAACCACGGAGATGCCGC
>VAYL01000054.1:0-2483 GCA_005884305.1 Actinomycetota bacterium | reverse complement strand
GGGGTGGGTTGGTCTTGGGTCGGTTGGGCTTCCTCACCCGGGCGTGGTCGGGTTTAGGGCGGTTGGGCTTCCTCACCGAAGGCTGCCCGGCCGGAGGTGTTTCCTCGGCCGTAGGTGTCTGCTCGGCGACCGCGACGTTGGCGCTCTGGGGGGACTTCCCCTCCTTCGGCTCGCCCCCGCCTGTGGAGCTCGGCTTCGCCGGCGCGTTCTGCCGCTCGTTTCCACCCGCCTTGCGACCGCCCTGGCTCGGCTTATCGCGCGCGGGGGCCGTCGCGTCGCTGTTGCTTGCCGGTGGAGCTTTCGCCTGGACCGCCTTTTCGGGTTCTTTCGAGGACCCGTCCGACTCACCCAGGGCGACGTAGAGCCCGCCCGCCACGAGCGCCGCGACGCCGATCGCCACGGCGATCCACCATCTGCCTAGATCCACTCTCGCTCTCATGTCCACGACCTTCTCCTCTGGTCAGTTCTTGAGGCAGGCGTTCTTTTCCTTGGGCGTATCGGCCGCCGCCGCACACTGCTCGAGCGCCTTATCGTGGGCCGACGGCTCGGCAGCCGGCTGCTCGGACGGCAGGCAGGCGTCCTTCGCTTGCGGATTCTCCCCGGCGTCCTTGACGCACTGTGCGAGCTGCGGATCTGCGTAGGAGGACGGCTGGCCCCCCGTGTCCGATGGGTTCTCCGCCGGAGTCGAGCCGGGCGGCAGGCAGGCGTCCTTGGCCTTTGGGTTGCCGGCGGCCTCCTTGACGCACCGTTGGAGCCCCCCGTCGGCGTTGCCGTCCGGCTCGTGAGCTCGCCGGTCCTTCTTCGCGGACGGCTGCGCTGAGCCCCCGCGATCCCCGGTTGTTGCAGTCTTCGCCTGCGCGCTTGCGCTTGTGTTCGACGCCGGCTGATCCGGTGAGCCCCCGCCCCCGCACCCGGCGATCAGTGCCGCGGTCACGGTCCCGATTGCGAACGCCGTCCACCTTTGCCTGCCCTTCACGTGAAGCCTCGCTTTCCCACCCGCCAGTAAATACAGAGACCAGCGAAGGGCGGCCGCCCCCAGGCGGCCGCCCCTGCGCTGGGATGTTCAGTCGGCGCCTCCTAGCCGTCCACCCTCGCTGCGGTGATCTGGTTGTTCAGCAGATCGATGTCGGAATCGGTCTGCGTGCAGAACGTCTGGAACGTGTGGTTGCCCGCTGAGAGCGTGTCGGTGAGGGCCGTCAGCGCCATCGTCCCGTCCGCCTGCGTCCCCGTATGGTTCGATCCGTTCTCGCCGAAGCTCTGCGCGAGCCCGACGTTCGTGCCGTCGGCCTGGAGCACGCACGCCATCGAATCCGGAGGAGTCGAGAACGTCCGCCACTGGCCCGAGGCGTTGAGCAGCACCTTCCCGGGATCTGCGAGCGTGAACGTGGTGCTTGCGCATACCTCGCCGTTTCCGTCGTCGTCGAAGCAGCTCGTGTCGGTACCGGAGCCGGCCGATCCGTACGAATCGGAGATCTGACCTTCGCCTACCGTGTTCGGGGCGATGTCAAAGAAGCCGATGATCGTTCCGTCTTGGATCTTCTCGTCGCCGTTGAACCCGCCGCTGCCGAACGGTGGGGCGCTCGAGATGTCCGGCGCGTTCACCTGGCCGTCTTGGATCTTGTCGGACGTCACCGCGTCAGGTGCGATCTTGCCGTTCACGACGGAGGCGGGCCCCAGATCTGCGGTATGAACTTGCCCGTCGAGAATCTTGCCGCTGCTGACGGCGTCGGTCCCCAGGTCTGCCTGATGAACTTGGCCGTCGAGGATCCTGCTGGACGTGACGGAGTCGGTCCCCAGATCTGCGGCCTTCACCTCGCCGTTCACGATGTCGTCCGAGAACACGGTGTTCGAGCCGTCGAGCGCGTAGGCCGTTCCGCCCGTAAGGACGAAAAACAGCGCGATGTAGCCCACCACGTTGCTTCGCAAGTGGTTGCGAATGCGTCCACTCATGTGGAAGTACCTCCCTTATGTGCCCGCCTCGTCACGAGTCGGGACCTCCTTGCCCACCCACGCGACCCCCGGCCGAGCGGTGCGGACCTAAGCGCCCCAACCCTAAACCCGCCGTGCGAACGTGCGAAAAGTCAACCCCCGGTCAGTAATCGATCAGCCGAGTGTCCAGGCCGGGCGGGGTGGTCAGGGAACGCCTCAGTCGTGGCGTTCGCCCGACCCCGACGTCGGTCATCGTCCCGGAGTGTCGTTGCCCAGGGCGAAAGCGTCGGGGACTCTATCCGGCCCGACCGCCTGATCCCTCTGACGGCTGCCCGCCGTAGCGGTTGACATGCGCCGATCGTAAGCGGGGGAGAGGACGCCGCGCGCGCTAGATTGAGACCCGTGAGCAACCCGGAGGTGAAGAACCTCGAGGCCATCTCGCGGGCGATCGACCAGCACAACGCGAACTGCCCGTTCCCGGCGGCCGAGGTGCGGATGAACCCGTTCGAGATCGAGCGCCTCGGCTGGGAGGAGATCCGCGGCCTGCCGATCGT
>VAYL01000053.1 GCA_005884305.1 Actinomycetota bacterium | reverse complement strand
GAGCACGATGTGGGCGGCGCGAATGGCGCCGTAGGCGAGCGCGAACTCCAAGCCGAGGCTGCCGAACGCATCGGGGATCGCGATCGCGGCGATGAGGTACGCGGCCATCGCGGCGAAGATCGCGAAGCGCACGGCGCCCTCCTCGGGATCGACGACGCTCGTGAGCCACGCGTAGCCCACCCACGACCACCACAGGACGCCGAGGACCAGGACGCCCTGCGCCAGCCCCGACCAGGTCGGGTGCTCCGACATGAGGGCCGTGCACTGCGTGATCGCGAGCACGAAGACAAGGTCGAAGAAGAGCTCCAGTGGAGTGACCCGGTCGCCCTCCCTGAGCACGGCGCTGAGGCGCGGTCCGCGCGTTCGCGTCGCGGATGCCATCAGCTCATCCTGCCGGGTCAGGCTTCGTCGGGTTCCGGCGTGGCTGACTCGAGGATGCCGAGGAGCTCGACGACGCGGCAGACGAGCAGGCGCTCCTCGTCGACCTCCACCCAGACGCCCGCGGATGCCGGGAAGACCACGTGGTCGCCGGGCTGCACGGGCATCTCGACGCCGGCTTGCTCCCACCAGTCGAGCCCCGGCCCGACGGCGAGGACGATGCCCTGCTGGGGCGGCGGGTCGTGCGTGCCGGGCGGGACGACGAGCCCCGAGCGGCGCATCCGGTCCTGGTCGAGCTCCTTGACTACCACCTGGTCGAACAGCGGCCGAAGCTGGTGGCGAACGGCCTCAACGGGCCCACGTCGAGATCGAGCTTCCACGGCGCTGAGGATAACCCCGGCGTGTTCACAAATCCGGCACGAAGCTGGCACTCGGAGGTGTTGTTTGGGGAGAGCAATGAGGGCAGGCTCCAGCAATGCACCAGCGCATGCGCCACCCCGGCCACAAGCACCAGCCCCGGGACGACCCCCGATCCCACGTCGAGGCTGTACTTTCCGCCCGTGGCGGGCACAAAGTGCAGCCTCGGCCCGATGAAGTCGTCGCGCGGCGCGCCGGCGACGAGTGGGGAGTCCTTTCCCTGGGCGAGCTCGTCGACTGCGGGCTTTCGCCCAAGGAGGTCGCGACTCGCGTTCGGAACGGGTGGCTCCACCCGCTTTACCGCGCGGTCTTTGCGGTGGGGCACTCGGCGGTTCAGCCGGAAGGCACATGGCTGGCGGCAACCAAGGCGGTCGGCTTGGACGCTGCCCTTAGCCACTTCGCCGCCGCATCGCACTGGGAGTTCGTCGAGTGGGATGGTCGCTACCCGGAAGTCACGGTTCCTCGAAGGGGCGTACGTGGATGTCCGGGGATCCGTCCATTACTCCTCGGTGCTCGGAGCGCGGGATGTCATGCGCCATGAGGGCATTCCGGTCACCACGCCCGCCCGCACACTCGTTGACCTGGCCGGTGTCGTCAACGACAACCTGCTTCGCACCGCTGTGCGCCGGGCGCTTGCCAAGCGCCGGGTCGGCATCCGGCAACTCGTTGCCACACGGAGACGGCTTGGCCGCCGTCGCGGGTCGGCGACGCTGAATCGAGTGCTGCGAGCAGCCGCGCCCACCCGCTCGGAGCTCGAGGACGTCGTATTCGACCTCATCGTGGACGCCGGCTTCGTTCGCCCCGACGTCAACCAGCCTCTTCTACTCGCGGGAAGGCGCATCGTCGCTGACTTCCGGTGGGCCGAACAGCAGATCGTGGTGGAAGCCGACAGCCGCGCCTGGCACGACAACCCGCTCGCGCGTGCCGATGATGCGGAGCGCCAGACATTGCTGGAGGCGCACGGCGACGGCGTCGTCCGCGTCACATGGGAGCAGGCGGTGATGAGGGCGAGGGAAACGGTCGCGCGAATCGAGGCGGCGGGCGTACCCCGCCCGGGCATTCCCCTGGGTGCCCTCCGAGAGGGCGGTGGGCGGTAGGGGCGCTCGCTACCCTGAGCCGCCGTGATTTCGACCAATCAGTTCAAGAACGGGACCCACATTGAGGTCGACGGGACGATTTACCGGATCGTGGAGTTCCAGCACGTCAAGCCCGGCAAGGGTGGGGCGTTCGTGCGCACGAAGCTGCGAAAGCTAGATGACGGGAGCGTCATCGACAAGACGTTCAGGGCCGGCGAAAAGTTCCGGCCCGTGCGGACGGAGACCAAGCGCATGCAGTACCTCTACGACTCGGGCGAGATGGCCGTGCTGATGGACAACTCCGACTACTCGCAGCTCGAGGTCGGGCGCGAGGTCGTGGGCGACGCGATGCGCTGGGTGGTGCCCAACTCCGAGGTCGAGGTCCTGTTCGTGGACGAGCGTCCCTCCGGCGTCCAGGTGCCGAGCGCGGTGGAGATGGCGGTGACCGAGACCTCCCCGGGCGTCAAGGGCGACACCGCATCCGGCGGCGGGACCAAGCCCGCGACACTGGAGTCCGGCGTCCGCGTGGAGGTGCCGCTGTTCGTCAACCAAGGCGATCGCGTCCGCGTCGATACGCGATCCGGCGAATACGTCTCCCGCGCCTGAGGGCCGGCGCAGGCTGAACGATGCGCCGCACCGACCAGCGCCGTGCCGCCGTGTTCGCCCTCTACCAGGACGAGGTGACCGGTCGGCCGGCCGCGGAGTCGATCGACGAGCCGGCGCCGTTCGCGCACGAGCTCGTCGAGGGCGTCGAGGCGCACAAAGACGAGCTCGACTCCGAGATCGCGCGGCTCGCCAAGGGCTGGGAGCTCGACCGCATCGCCGCGCTCGAGAAGAGCATCCTGCGGGTCGCGCTCTTCGAGCTACGCCACCGCGACGACATCCCCAACGAGGTCGCCATCGACGAGGCCGTCACTCTCGCTAAGCAATACTGCGGCGCCGATGCGCCAGGGTTCGTGAACGGGATCCTGGGCACAGCTGCGCGCGCCGAAGCATGATGGCGCGTGTCGGTACCGTTTTCGGCCGATGAATCAGCCAGACCAGCTCGCCGCGCGCCTACGCGAGATCGCCGATCGTCTGCGATCGCCGGACGTGAGCGAGGAGGAGGCCGAGGCGCTCGCCCGCGAGGCGGCCGATCTCGTCGGCAAGGCCAGCGCGGAGATCGAGTCCGATCTGCGCGCAGCCAGAGCGGAAGACCCCTCGTGACGACCCCGTCCGAGGCCCCGCACCCGGTGGCCGCGAGCACCTATCCCGATGACCTCCGCAACCTCGTCGAGTCCTATCTCGACACGCTCCGCTTCTCGGCGATCCCGGACACGGAGGGGATCGAGGAGGCGATGCGCTACTCGCTCCTCGCAGGCGGCAAGCGAATCCGCCCGGTGCTGGCGCTCGCCACGGCGCGCTCGCTCCATATGGAGCCGGACTCCGTGCTCCCAGCGGCCGGCGCTCTGGAACTGATCCACACCTACTCGCTGATTCACGACGACCTCCCCGCCATGGATGACGACGAGCTGCGCCGCGGGCGCCCGACCTCGCACGTCGTCTACGGCGAGAACGTCGCGATCCTCGCAGGCGACGGCCTGTTCGCCGAGGCCGTCCGCATCTTCTGCGAGCACCAGGAGGGCGATCCGCGGGCGGTGCTCGACGCTCTCGTGGAACTCCTCGCGGCGATCGGCGTCGACGGGATGGTCGGCGGCCAGTACATCGACGTCATGGAGCGTGACCTCGACGCCGACAGCCTCCGGCGCCTGCATTCCCTCAAGACCGGGCGGCTGATCGCGGCCAGCGTGGGCGTGGTGCTCGCGCTGAGAGGTCTGGGCGAACCTGAGACAATTCCGTACCGCCGATTCGCGGAGGAGCTCGGCGTCCTATTCCAGATCGTTGACGACATCCTCGACGTGACGGGCAGCGACGAGGAGCTCGGAAAGCCGCACGGCAGCGACGAACGACACGGCAAACTCACGTATGTCAGCCTTTTTGGACTCGAGGAGGCTCGTAAGCTTGCCGCGGAATCGCATCGCAAGGCGCACGAGGCGCTCGCCGCGGTGGACGGCGACCCGCACGATCTGAGCCAGATCACCGACTTCATCTACACACGACAGTCATGAGCGATCAAAACAGCGACGGAGCAAAGCCCACCCAGCCCGAGAGGCTGCTGGACCGGATCGATGGCCCACGGGACCTGAAGGACCTCGACGACCGCCAGCTCCAGCAGTTGGCCCAGGAGGTCCGCGAGCTGATCATCGATGTGATCGGCGAGATCGGTGGCCACTTCGGCGCCAACCTCGGCACCTGCGAGCTGGCCGTGTCGCTCCATAGCCTGCTGGACTCGCCGAAGGACAAGATCCTCTGGGACGTCGGCCATCAGGCGTACCCGCACAAGGTGCTGACCGGCCGCCGTGACCGCCTGAACACGATCCGCCAGTATCAGGGCCTGGCGCCGTTCTGCTCGATCTTCGAATCCGAGCACGACATCATGGGAGCCGGCCACGCCTCCACCTCGATCGGCTACGCGGTCGGCCTCAAGGAGGCGATGCGCAAGGGCATCGGCGAGGACGGCCACGTCGTCGCCGTCATCGGTGACGGCGCGCTTACCGGCGGCGTGGCGTACGAGGCGCTTCACAACGCGGGCGGCCTCGAGACTCCGATCGTCATCGTCCTGAACGACAACGGCATGTCGATCTCGCCGAACGTCGGCGCGCTCGCCCGCTACTTCCAGCGCTTCCGCCTGAACCCCAAGCTCTACCACGCCCGCGAGGACGTCGAGGAGGCGCTGACCAAGCTCCCGCTCGGCCTCGGGACCCGCCTCGAGCGCGTCGGGCCGGAGCTGAAGTCGGCGATCAAGGCCTACGCAGCGCCTGGTCTCATGTTCGAGGAGCTCGACCTCGCCTACATGGGCGTGATCGACGGCCACGACGTCGCCGCCCTGCGCCGCGCGCTTAGCAACGCGATGAAGGCGCAGCGGCCGGTCGTCGTCCACATCCACACCGTCAAGGGCAAAGGCTTCGCTCCGGCCGAGGAGGGCGGCCTCGAGGGCATGGAGAAGTGGCACGCGGCCAAGCCCAAGTCGATCGTCAACCGCCAGCCCGCCGACGCAAAGCCGGTGATGCCCGTCAAGGAGTCGGACTCGCCGGAGAAGATCGAGAAGCTCGAGAAGCCGCCGCCGCCCTCACCGCCCCAGTACACCGCCGTCTTCGCCGACGCGATGGTCGCCGAGGCCAAGCGCGACCGCCGCGCCATCGGGATCACCGCGGCGATGGCGGGGGGGACCGGGCTCAACAAGCTGTGCAAGGAGGTGCCGGAGCAGTACTACGACGTCGGGATCGCCGAGCAGGACGCGGTGCTCTTCGCCTCCGGGCTCGCGTTGCAGGGTGCAAAGCCAGTCTGCGCCATCTACTCGACGTTCCTCCAGCGCGCCTTCGACCAGATCGTCCACGACGTCTGTCTCCAGAGCCTCAACGTGGTCTTCGCGATGGACCGCGCCGGGCTCGTCGGCGACGACGGGCCCACCCACCACGGCGCCTTCGACGTCTCCTACTTCCGCCCGCTCCCCAATGTGGTCCTCATGGCCCCGCGCGACGAGGCGATGCTGGTCCACATGCTGCGCACGGCGCTGGCCCATGACGGCGGACCGATCGCGTTTCGCTACCCGCGCGGCGCCGCGGAGGGCGTCCCGCTTCCAGACAGGCCGAAGGAGATCCCGATCGGGAAGGGCGAGCTCCTCACCGAGGGCGACCGCGTCGCGCTGCTGGGCTACGGGTACGGCGTCCAGGTCGCGCTGCGCGCGGCGGGCATCCTCGGCGGGCAGGGACTTCAGGTGACGGTCGCGGACGGGCGCTTCGCCAAGCCGCTCGACGAGGAGCTGGTCCGCCGGCTCGGGCGCGAGCACGAGCTCTTGGTGACGATCGAAGAGAACGTGCTCCCCGGTGGATTCGGTTCAGCTGTGCTGGAGCACCTCGAGGACTCCTTCGCCGACCCGGCTGCTCGTGCGCGTGTGATGCGGGTCGGCCTGCCCGACCGCTATGTCGCCCACGGTAAGCCTGCCCTCCTGCGCGAGGAGGTCGGCTTCACCGGTGAGGCCGTCGCCGAGCGCGTGCTGAGCGCGCTGCGCGTTGAAGCTCCCGTCGCCGGGTCCTAGTCCCGGCGCCGGCTCATTGCGCTCAACCCGAGTACCGCGGCGGCGGTCGCGAGCAGCGCCGCTGTGAACACCACCCCGTTGGGGTCGGGCTTGCCAAAGAGAGCGCCCGTCGCCTCGGACGAGAACGCGGAGCTCGTCGACCGCCACGAGAACGCTGATCCCAGCGACGCCGCCGAGGCAACCGAGAACGCTGAGGCGAAGGATCCGGTCGAGCCGATCGACAGCGCCGAGCCGACGGAGCCTATCGACATGAACGACCCGCTCGAGGCGATCGAGAGAAGCGAGTCCTCGGACCAGAGCGACAGTGCCGATTCCGTCACGGCGCCAGCCTAGTCCTCAGTCGCCCAGGTGCTCCTTGAGCCAGAGGGCGTTCCGGGGCGCGAACGCCTCCCAGTCGTTGTTGAAGTACGCGTAGACCTCGACGTCCGAGCGCCAAGAAGAAATACGCCGCCGCCATTCATCGAGCTCTTTCTCCGAGTAGTTGCCGCGGCGCCCGCGATTGCCGCGGTGGAAGCGGATGTAGGTCCAGGTGGCGGTGAGCTCGTGGGTCTGGAACGGGCGCTCGGGATCGTCGCCGATCACGAGCGCCGCGCGATGGCGGCGAAGCAGCTTGTAGACCTCGGGCACGAACCAGCTCTCGTGGCGGAACTCGAAGGCGTGGCGTGCTTTCGGCAGCTGCTCGAGCGCCTCCCCGAGCCGATCGGCGTCGCGGCGGAAGTTCCCCGGCAGTTGCCACAGGACGGGCCCCATCTTCGGCGTGTCGGCGAGGGGCTGGATCGCGTCGAAGTAGCGCTTCGAGTACCGGGACATCTCCCGCAGCCGCTTGATGTGCGTGATGTACCGGCTGCCCTTGACCGCGAACCGAAATCCGCGCGGGGACTGCTCGACCCAGCCGGTGACCGCCGATTCCGTCGGCAGCCGGTAGAAGGTGTTGTTGATCTCGACGGTGTCGAAGAGCTGCGCGTAGTGCTCGAGCCAGCGCCGTGCAGGGAGCCTCTCCGGGTAGATCGGACCGCGCCAGTCGCGGTAGTTCCATCCGGAGCAGCCGATGTGGACCGGCTTCGCCATCCCAGATCAACCTACCCGTCCGCACCCACCAGGCACGGTTGTCGGATTTCCCGGCGATATGCCGATAAATCCGACAATCTCGACGGGGGGTGGGGAGCTCAGGCCGGGACGCGCTCGGGCGGGACACGGCGCCGCGCGGGCTCGTGGCGCCGGCCGGTGGGCTGGGTTGACGGGCCCTCGGAGAGCGGTGCGCTGCACAGGATCTGGCAGACCGCATTCTGCGCGGTCTCGAACGCGTTCCGCGCGGCGCGCAGGTAAAGGCGCCACACCCGCATGCGCTCGGTGCCGGCTAGCGCCTGGGCCTCGGGGAGGTGCTCGTCGAACCGCTCCGTCCAGTGCCGCAGCGTCTCGGCGTAGTCGGTGTGGAGGTTCTCCACGTTGAGGATCTCGAAGCCCGCACGCTCGAAGGCCTGCGTCATCCGCCAGAGGTTCAGGAGCTCCCCGTCCGGGAACACATAGCGGTTCGAGAAGTCGCCGCTGATGTGCGCGCCTCCGGGCTCGAACGGAACGTGCGTGATGCCGTGGTTCAGCACCCTGCCGCCGGGCTCGAGCACCTGGGCGATGCGCTCCGCGTACGCGTCGATTTGCCCGACGCCCACATGTTCGACCATGCCGATGCTCGCGACGGCATCGAAGCGCTCCTCGCGCAGGTCACGGTAGTCCATCACTCGGATCTCGACGCGGCCGCCTACGCCCGCCTCCTCCGCGCGCTGGCGCGCGAGCTCCGCCTGTGGCTCCGACAGCGTGATGCCCCAGACCGACGCCCCGTGCTCCCGCACGGCGTGGATCGCGAGGCTTCCCCAGCCGCAGCCGATGTCGAGCATGCGCATGCCGGGTTCGAGCTCGAGCTTCCGGCAGATGAGCTCGAGCTTGGCCCGCTGGGCGTCCTCGAGCGTCTCCGTTCCCTCCTCCCACAGCGCGCAGCTGTAGGTCATCGACTCATCGAGGAACAGGGAGAAGAACTCGTTGGAGACGTCGTAGTGGTGGCGGACGGCCGCGGCGTCCCGCCGCTTGGTGTGCCGCCGGCGGGACGGGCTGAGCTCGGCAGCGGGTGGCGGTGGGAGCGGGCGAATGCCCGCAGCCCGCACCGCGGATGCGATGAGCCGCAGCCGCCGCAGAACGCCGATCCGGGGCGGTTGCCAGCGCCCGAGAAGCGCCACGATGCCGTCGAGGTCGTCGGTGTAGAGCTCGCCGCAGACGTACGCCCGGCCCAGGCCGAGCTCGCCGGGCGCACGGATCAGATGCCCGATCGCGCGCGGGGTTTGGACGAAGAGCGTGGGCCCATGTCGCGTCGAGGGGACGCGGGTGCCATCCCAGAACTCGATCGTGAATGGGCGGTCCGGCAGGGCCCGCTCGATGCCGCGCCGAAGCCCATCGGTGCGTGACCGGGGCACGCCTGCGAGACTAGCTCACGGCGGCTCTGCCGGCGCTACCCACGCGACCGCCACCCCCCAAATGGGGGGTCGGAGTGGTAACGGGGCACCGCGCGGTGGTTAGATCAAGACATCGAGGCCCTCTCGCCAGCTCCAGGCGCCGAGACCGTCGACGTCCTCGTCGAATTGCTCGCCGAGATCGACGCCGCGGCGGAGACCGATGACTTCTACGACCGTGTCTGTGAGGGCCTTTGCCGGCTGACCACGATGGAGCGCGCCGGGCTCTTTCTCTATGACCGCACGCTTCGAACCGTTCGGGCGGTGGGCTCGGCCGGCGTGGACCCAGATCTGCTCGAGGGCGTCGAGGGCACGCTCGAGGAGACCCCGATTGCCCAGCGGGCGCTCGCTTCGGACAGCGTCGCCGAGGCCTCGAAGGTGCTCGAGCGCGAGGTCCCGGCCCGTTACGCGCGCTTCGCCGGGATCACGACCCTCACCTGCACGCCGGTCTCGGCGAGCGGGCGTTGGTTCGGCGTGATCTTCGCCGACCGCGGCGGCGGCCGGTTCGAGCTGACCGAGGAGGAGCGCGGCCCGATGTGGACGCTCGGCAAGCTCGCCGCGCTCGCCGCGAGCGTCGAGCGCGCGACGAACCAGCGCGAGGCGGCGCGCCGGCTCTCCGAGCGGATCGCCCTGATCCAGCAGATCCACGAGCGAGTGATCCAGCGGCTGTTCGGGCTGCTCCTGGCGCTCGGCTCCGAGGACTCGCTGCCCGCCGAGCAGCGGGCGATGTGCCACGACGAGGTGCGGGAGGTGCTGCATGAGCTGCGCACCGCTCTCGGAAGCTCGCTCGCCCCGCCGGCCGGGCGGGGACGCGCGAGCGTTCGCCAGATCACAGAACGCGTCGCGGCCTATCAGGAGGGGCTGACAGTGCACTGGCAGGAGGGGGTCGAGGTCCCCGCCCACATCGAGCCGCTCGCGCAGTCCGTCCTGCTCGAGGCGCTCCGGAACGCGGACAAGCACGCGAAGCCCGGCAGCATCACGATCCGCGTCGAGCGGAGCGACGGCACGTTCGTGCTCGAGGTCGTGAACGACGGGGTCGGGCCGGCCGGGATGGGCACCGGCCTGGGCCTGCGCATGGCATCGTTGGAGGCGCTCGAGCACAGCGGCATCGTGGAATTCGGCCCCGTGCCGCCGGACGGGTGGCATGTCCGCCTCGTGGTCCCGACTAGCGATGAATGAGAACGGCCGCCAGATCCGGGTGCTCGTGGTCGACGATCACGACGTCGTGCAGTGGGGATTCCGGCTGCTCCTGGAGCGACAGCCCTGGGTTGAGCGCTGCCTCGCGGCGCGTGACGCGGAGGAGGCGCTGCAGCTCGCCCGCGAGACGAAGCCGCAGGTGGCGCTCGTCGATCTGTTCCTCGGCCGCCAATCGGGGGCGGAGATCTGCGACGAGCTCCTTGCCGCCTCGCCCCAGACCAAGATCCTCCTGATCTCAGGGGCCGGGCGAATCTCGCCGGCTGCCGCCCGCGCCGCGGGCGCGTCGGGGTTCGTCTCGAAGGACTGGGGTGCGCCCGACGTCCTGCGGGCTATCCGCATGGTCGGGCTTGGCATGGACGTGTTCGAGCCGGAGTCCGAGCCGGCCAAGGCACCGCTGTCCGATCGCGAGCGCGAGGTTGTCAGCCTGATCGCCGCCGGATCCACCAATCGCGAGATCGCCGAGGCGCTCTTCCTCTCCCCGCACACCGTCAAGGAATACACGAGCGGCGTGTATCGAAAGCTCGGGGTGCGCAACCGCGCCGAGGCGGTCAAGCGGGCCCAGAGCCTCGGTCTGATCGGCTGACCCCCAACCACGCCGCGATTGTCGGATTTATTGCGGTATGTCGAATTAATCCGACAACGCCGGAGTTCTATCCCCCCGGCGCGCGGTCCTGATCCCCCGGACCGGGGGGTGAAGCGCCTCTA
>VAYL01000052.1:6738-13256 GCA_005884305.1 Actinomycetota bacterium | reverse complement strand
CTGCGACGCTGGACTCGGACGAACGCGCGCTCGAGCGGCCGGTCGAACCCCCGCGGGGCGCCCTGCCAGACGACGGTCGGGTGGAGCAGCCGACTTGTGCGGCGCCTGGGCTGCTTCACGAGCTTGCCGTTCTTAGTGCCCGTGGGGAACTTCGGCGCTTTAGCGCCCACGCCGTTGCGCGGGTCGTACGGGTAGGGCTTCGGCGCCTTCCTTCCCGCCACCATGGCGTGAGTCAGCTTCACCAGGGTCTCCTCCAGGGCGACCGAGCTCGCGCGCCCGTATACGGTGGCGGCGCCCTCGTAGTGCTGGGCGTCGTACTCCTGGGGAGTCGTGAAGTAGTCCGCGTACTCGTTCGCCAGACCCGAGATCACCGCGCGCCGGATGCCGCTGCCCTGCGCCGCTTGTTCGACAGCATGGCGGACGCGCCGACCCATCTCGGCGGTCATCTCCCCGGGGATCGAGGCGATCAGGCGGTCGCCGACCCGCACCGTCATCAGCGGCACCGCCTTCGGGATGTTCAGCGGGATCGGAGTCTGGATCTTGTCGCCCTGTGCGCCCGCACCGACCGGCAGGTGGTCGCCCTCGAACGGGACGCGTGTGATGTCGAATAGCGGGCCGCGTCCCTCCTCCGATCCCGTGAACTCGGCCTGCCCGAAGACGCCCTTGTTCGCCACTGGGCCGGCCGCTGTGTCCTGGCCGCAGAAGCACATCCGCGTCCATCGCAGGTCGAGGTCCGGCGCGCGGTTCATGTGCCGGCCGGCCTGGCGCCATGCCGCCATGAACTTGCGCGCCTCGACCGTGCCCACGTGGTCGGCGACGGCCGGGCCCCAATGGTCCACGCCGGCGGACTGGTCGCCCTCGTCCGTGTTGCCGTACGCGTCGATCACGTCCTGGCCGCGCGTCACGTGCCCGCGGCGCCGGATCGCCCGCTCGACCAGGTGGGTGGCGGGGCCGTGGTGGTCCTCGTTGTAGAACGTGAACTGGAAGTGGTTGACAGTCCCATGGTTCGCAAACGTGGACCACATGCCGACCGGGACGTCATGGCCACCCATGATCTTGTCCACGCGCAGCACGTTCGCCTGGGGATCGATCGTGTGCAGGCGGCCCTTCGGGTCCTGGCTCACCGTCCCGGTGCCGTATGGCTCGTGGATGCCGTGGTCGTACAGGTGCGCCTCGAGCGAGCGGTTCTTGGTGAGGTTCGTGATCTGCACCTCGCCCCAACCGACCTTGCCGGGACCGAGATCGGAGTTCGCGCGCCGGATCGCCTTCGCGAGCTGGCGGACCTCGAATGCGTAGAGCCGCGGATCCAGACTGCCCGTGAGCTGGAAGTCCGTGGGCGAGTTGATCGTGTTGAAGACGGTGTTGTACGTCGGGAAGTTGTAGAAGCCGGTCGGCGCGGCGTGCGTGTGCGACGCCGAGTCGAGGACGTTCCGCTGCGAGAACCCGGGGACGCGGCCGGCGGCGGTGGCCATCATCCCGCCGGGGATGCCGTTCAGGTCCTCGCTGACGAGCGCGACCTTGCGGTCACCCCGCTTGAGCACGATCGCCCGCGCCCACAGCCGGGTCTGCTGTCCGATCACCCGGGCATCGGATCGAACCCAGCCCATCATGTAGTAGCCGGTCGGCGGCGTGATGTCGGCGCGCCCGACACCAACCTCGAGCTTGGACGAAGCGTTGGCCGGCGTGCACGACGCAAACACCACCAATCCGACCGCCAGTACGGCGAGCGCGCAGCAGTGTCGTATCCGTCGAACCGCAGCCATCCGCCCCAAATCTAGGCCGCGACCGGTTCGAGCGCGCTGGTTGGTGCGCGGCGAGTTAGGGTGTCATCGACGACCACGTCCGCATCGCGAACCGAGGAAGGTGGAACATGCGATCCAACTTCGAGTCACCTCTGAAGATCGTCAAGGGCGCTGTGCGTGCCCACGGAAGGTTCGACTGGGACGTCGGGGAATCGGAGTCCCTGGTCTCCGTCTCGATCTCCCAAAAGCAAAACAAGGTCGCCGGGATGGCAACCTCGCCCCAAAAGTTCGAGAAGCCGAGAAAGACCTGGACCCTCGACATCCACCCCGGCTACACGGACAAAAAATACAAGCGTGAGTTCACGTCGGGTCCGGCAAACGCCGTGGGCATCGTCTGCGCGATGGGAAGCGACGTCCGCGTCTTCCTCTGGAGCCAGGAGGTCGAGCTGGAGCTGTGAGCTGCATGTGTTCGATCGCCGACCTTGACGGGCGGCCCCAGCCGATGGGAGTCTGGTCCTCGAGGATTCTGATCGGTTCGTCGTTCCCTCGCGGCGAAGGATCGGGCAATAGGAGGGGGTAGCGATGGCGACGCATGGTTCTGAGAGCTTCTTCGTCCTCGGAGAGGGCCTTCTTGACAAGACCGCCGGCGGTCGTCCGCCGACGCTGGCGGCCGATGTCGAGGCGGTAACGCCGCCGTTTCGCTTCTCGCGGCTTGGGCCAAGGGGCACCGGGCGACAGATTTCCGAGGCGATCCGGAAGAAGGTCGGGAGCCTGATGGCGGCCGGGACGGGCGGAGCGGGCCAGATCCCGGCCGGCTTCACCTATTTGGGCCAGTTCACCGATCACGACCTCACCTTCGACAAGACCGGCGTCATGCTCGGCGACCACGTCTCGCCTGCGCACCTCATTCAGGCCCGCTCACCGGCCCTCGACCTCGACTCGCTCTACGGCGCGGGCCCCGGGGATCCCGCATCGGCGCAGTTCTACGAGCCCGACGGGCTCCACCTGAAGACCGGGAAGTCGAAGGCGGACGGCGGGTTTGCGGCGATGGACGGCTTCGACCTGCCGCGCGGCGCGGGCACCACCAACGCCCAAAAGCGCAAGGCGATCATCCCGGATCCGCGAAACGACGAGAACCTCGCGGTCGCCCAGACGCACTGCGCGATGATCCGCTTCCACAACCGGGTCGTCGACACCCAGCTCGGATCGGTGCCTCCGAGCCTCAAGTTCATCACGGCCCGGGAGATCGTCACCAAGCACTACCAGTGGATGGTGAGGACGGACTACCTGCCCCGGATCTGCGCCCCCGGGGTCGTGAACGACGTCTTCAACAACGGCCGCAAGGCGTTCGAGGTGGGCCTGCCGGCGACCGACGTCCCGACGATGCCGATCGAGTTCTCGGTCGGCGCGTTTCGGCTCGGCCACTCGATGATCCGCGCTGCCTACAGCTGGAACAAGGTCTTCGACGACCTAACGGGAACGCTCGACTACCTGTTCACCTTCTCCGGGCTCAGCGGCGACCTCGGCGGCCAGACTCGCCTGATCAGCACCTGGATCGCCGACTTTCGCCGGCTCTATGACTTCGCGGAGGCAGGCAAGCCAAACCTCGAGGTCCCCGCGAACAAGTTCAATCGGGCGATGCGGATCGATACCTCGATCGTCGATCCGCTGCGGCACCTTCCCACGAACACCATCGATGCCCCCGCATCGATGCCGTCCAACGACCCTGACCGAAACCTCGCCTTCCGCAACCTGACCCGCGCGAACATGGTCACGCTGGCGACCGGGCAGCAGATGGCGACCTTCCTGAGGGGAAAGGGAGTCAACCTGACAAAGCTCACCAGCGCCCAGATCCGCGACGGCAGCGGCGGCATCGAGCTCGGCGGCCTGACGAAAAACCAGCGTCAGGCGCTCGTCCGGAACACGCCCCTCTGGTTCTACATCCTGCGCGAGGCCGAGTTCAATGCGGGCAGGCTGAAGGGGGTGGGCGCGCGAATCGTCGCCGAGACCTTCAACCGCGCGATCGAGGGAAGCCAATTCTCGATCGTCAACGACGCCGCCTGGCGCCCGACGCTCGGCCCGGACAACAACACGTTCCGGATGGTCGACCTTCTGCTCTTCGCGTTCGAGGGCAAGAAGAGCCTGCTGGCTCCGCTCGGGTAGCGAGCGCCGTTAGGCCGGGACGTGAGCCGCCAGCAGCGATTGGGCGCGGCGCATCCCGAGCCGGTTCCCCTTGCGGTCATAGAGCGCGATTGCCTTCTGGATCGCTCGCGCGGCATCCTCCGCCTCGCCGGCCGCCAGCAGCACCTCCGCATGCGAGATCAGCGCATCGGCGTGGTCGGTCAGCCAGTCGGTGCGGCCGGCCAGCTCCACGGCCTCGGCGCTCAACCGCTTCGCTCGCGCAACATCGCCACGTCGCGACAGCAGCCGGGCTCGCCCCGCCCGCCAGGCGATCTGCACGGACAGGTCGTCGTCGGCCGCGGCCTCCTCGGCTTCGCGCGTGAAGCGCCACGCCTCCTCGAGCCGACCCCGCTCGTAGAGCACCTGGGCCAGCATCGCGGCCGTATCCGCAAGGAGCGCCTTCTCACCCATCTCGGCGAGACGCTCATAGCCCGCGCGCAGCACGCTCTCCGCGCGGTCCGCATCCCCCGCCGCCAGCTCAACGAATGCCTCGTCGTGCGAGACGGCCGTATGCATGGAGATCCCGAGCTCTCCCATGATCGCCCGGCTGTCCGCGATCAGGCGACGCGCATCGTCGATCTCGCAGCGCATCGCCCGAATCGCGGCGAGGTGATCGAGGACGAGCGCCTGGGCACGCCGATGTCCGCCGAGCTGCGTCCTGATGCTCTGGCACCGGGCGACAGCATCATCGACGTGAAGCGGGCCGGTGAACGCCGACGATGCCAGCCAGCTCAGCGCGTCGGACCACCCTCGCTCGTCGCCGGCGCGTCGCGCGTGCTCGACCGCCTGCTCCCATGCGGCGTCCGCCTCAGCTGACTGCGCTTCGATCCAGTGGACGAGTGCCCGCAGGCGCCACAGGCGATCCAGACCGAGGTCGTCGCCGGACCCGGTGAAGGTCGCCAGCAGCGGCTCGAACCGCTCGCGCACCTCCCGGGTGCCGAGCTGGGTGTTCACCTGCAGTCGCAGGAACAGCCTGCCCACCGTTGCGTGGGCGTGGGCCACGTCGTCCTCGCGGCGGCCCGCCTCCTGAACGGCGCCTTCGAGGACGCGCTCGGCCTCCGCCAGCCGCCCCATTTCGGTGAGCGCCGAGCCGAGCTCCGGTAGCAGCGTGCCGCGGATCGGCTCGTCGTCGGGCAGGATCGCCGTCGCGCGCCCCAGGAGGTTGACGGCCGCGGGCATGTCGTCGCGTGCCAGCGCCACCCGCCCGGCCGCGCCGAGGTGGTCCGCGCCCCGGGCGGCCAGGTCCCGATGCCGTTCACGCGCCGCCGGCTCGAGGTCCAGGCGGCATCTCAGAGCCTGCTCAAGGTGATATCCGGTCACCTCCTCGTGCTCACCGAGCTCGTAGTCCGATCGGTGTTCGAGCCAGGTCGCGTGACGCTCGTGGAGATCCGCCCGCACCCTCTTCGGGACCAGGCTGTAGGTCGCGTCGCGGATGAGGATGTGGTCGAACCGGTACGCAGCTTCGTTGGTGAACTCCGCTCGAGCCGGGCCGATCAGCCGTCGCTCGGCGAGCGCTGCGAGGCTCGAATCGAGGTTGCTGCGATGCGGCGCGTCGATCAACTCCTCCAGCGCGCCGCGATGGAAGACACGCCCCTCGACGGCGGCGGCCGCGAGCACAGCGCGCTCGGATTCCGGGAGGCGGTCGATGCGGGACGTCAGGACGGCCTGGATGGTCGGCGGGATTGCATCCGCCTCTACCTGCACCGCGGCCATCTGCTGTAGGAAGAACGGATTGCCCTCGGCGGCGGCGAGAACGCGGTCCCGCTCATCGCTCGTCAGCTCACTGCCCTCCGGGAGGCGTGCGAAGAGCTCGCTCGCGTCCCCCTGTGAAAGCGGCTCGAGGTCCACCTTGATCGCGTCCGCTCCCGCCGCGATGGGCCAGTCCGCATGCGCCTCGAACAGCTCCGGCCGGGCCAAGCAGATCAAGAGCAGGGGAACCGGGCCGGAGACGCTCGCCACGTGGTCGATCAGCTCGAGCAGGCTCTGCTCCGCCCAGTGGATGTCCTCGAAGGCGATGACGAGTGGCCCGCCGCGCGCGACTCGCTCCATCAGCTTTCGCACGGCCCACTGCGCCTCCTCGACCGAGACGGTGCCGCGGGCGAATCCTGCAGCGCGGGCGAGCCGCGCGGCGATCAGCTTCGATTCCTCGTCCGTCGAACCGCGGTCGATCAGCCTCGCGACCGCCTGCTGCGTCGGCGCGCCCGCGAGCGTTCGCGCGATCTCGGCGACCGGCCAGTAGGTGATGCCGTTGCCGTATGGGAGGCATCGCCCGACCGCGGTCGTTGCCTGTCCGCGTACGTGCTCCAGGAGGGCCCCGACCAGCCGCGACTTGCCGATTCCCGCCGGTCCCACGACGGTGACGAGGCGCGGCTGCCGCCCTGTCACGACCTCGTCGAACGCCTCGCGAAGCCGCCCGAGCTCGCGCTCCCGTCCCACGAAGGGCGGGCTGGGTCGGGCCGGTCCGGCGGCTCGTTCGGATGGCACCGAGCGAAGGCGCCACGCTTCGACCGGCAGTGACTTCCCCTTGAGCGTCAATTGATCGACGCGCTCCAGCTCGCCGAGCTGGTCGAGCTGCCGCGCTGTGTCCCGGCCGAC
>VAYL01000052.1:5205-6455 GCA_005884305.1 Actinomycetota bacterium | reverse complement strand
ATGATCCGTCGCGTCTCGCCGAACCAGCGACTCATCAGCTGCTGGAGCGACTCCGGATCCAGCCGCTCGCCAAGCGCGGTGAACCCGCTGACGTCGGAGAAGACGACGGTTACGACCTTGCGGGCGCTCGCCGGCGCGGGATCGGGAATGAGGCGGGCGCCACAACGCCCGCAAAACGCTGCCTCAACTCCATTCGGCTCCCCACACCGGGCGCACGCCGGCATGGAGCAAGTGTAAGCCCGGATCTGGCGGCGGGATCGCGGCTTTGGACAGGGCTGGACGGTTAGTCAGTCACCCTCGATCCGGCGGCGAAAGGACTCGGCCGGCTCAACCGTCGCGCCAGCAAGGCGGGCACGGTCGGCGAGCCACCGGTCCGAGGTGACGACGCGGATGCGGCCGGCATCCTCGTCGGCCTCGAGCCGGCGGGCGATCTCGTCATCCGCCGAGTTCGGCCGCGGCCTCGGCGCGTGCGCTACGTCGATCACCGTCGAGCGAATCGGAGGGCGCGGCGGCTGCTCGAAGACGACCGTTACGTCCTCGCCGCTCTCGGCCACCCACCGCTCGAGCAAGTCGACCAGCCGGACCATCGCGGCGTGGCGGTCCTTCCACCAGTTGTCGGGACGCGTCCCGATCACGTTCATGCCGTCGACGAGGCACGACCGGAAACGTACTCGCGCGCCCGTCCCGCAAGGGGTAGGCTCGAACGAGCATGGAAGTGGGGCAGGAGGAAAAGCTCGACGACGTCCTCGTCGGCGATCGCGAGCTCTGGACCGACGGGCCGCCGCACGAGCTGTTCAAGCGCATGCGGGCCGAGTGTCCCGTCCACTGGTCGGCAAAGATCACGGAGTACCCGGAGGAGGACGGCTTCTGGTCGCTGAGCACGGCCGACGACATCCACGAGGTGAGCCACGACTGGCAGACCTACTCCTCCGCGACCGGCGTCACCGCCCTGACGCACGCGATCATGCCGGTCGAGCTGGTGAGCGCGATGTTCATCGGCATGGACCCGCCGAAGCACGACCGCCTGAAGATGCTCTTCCAGCGCGGCTTCACGCCCAAGCGGATCGCCGAGCACGAGAGCACGATCCGGGAGATCACCGTCAACGTCATGGAGCGCCTCGAGGGGCGCGAGGAGTGCGACCTGGTCACCGACGTCGCGCAGCCGGTCGTCTCCCGGGTGATCCACAGCTTCATGGGCGTTCCGCCAGAGGACGACGCGGACTGGGCGCGCCTGATGAACAGCATCATGG
>VAYL01000052.1:2069-5007 GCA_005884305.1 Actinomycetota bacterium | reverse complement strand
GCAACGACAGCACGCGAGCGACGTTTGCGAGCGGTATGCGGGCGCTGATGGAGAATCACGACGAGCGCCGGAAGCTGGTGGATGATCCCTCCCTGATCCCGAGCGCGGTCGAGGAGTCGCTGCGCATGTTCCCGGCCTTCGCCCATTTTCGCCGCACCGCGACGCGCGACGTAGAGCTGAACGGCGAGACGATCCACGAGGGCGACAAGGTGGTCATGTGGTACGTGTCGTCGAACCGTGACGAGACTCGCTACGAGGACGCCGATCGCTTCGACGTCACCCGCAATCCCGAGCACCAGGCGTTCGGCGCCGGCGGCCGGCACTTCTGCCTGGGCACAGCGCTCGCCCGCTTGGAGTTGCGGATCCTCTTCGAGGAGACGCTTGCCCGCTTCCCCGAGATCGAGCTCGCCGGGCGGCCGGAGCAGACCGAGTCGCCGTTCGTCAACCAGCTGAAATCGCTGCCTGTCCGCCTGAACGCCTAAGCGTTTCGCCCCGGCGTCGCGTCCAGGAAGACCTCGGTGACGTCCGGCACGACCTCCCGAAGCCGCTCGTCGATCTCGGTGGAGATCTTCTCCACGTGGTCAGCGTCGATGTCGTCGCGCAGGTCGACGCGCGCCGCCACGAGCATGGCGTTCGGGCCGAGGATCATCGTGAGAAGTTCTTCGACCGCCTCGACCTCGTCGTAGGACTCCATTGCGTCCTCCAGCGCCTCGCGTTCCTCCGGCAGCGCGGCGGATCCGATGAGCAGGTGCTTGGCGTCGCGGCCCATCCAACACGCGACGGAGACCAGGAGCAGGCCGATCAGGACGGAGGCCGCCGGGTCGAAGACCGTGAGGCCCGTTAGCTCGTTCAGCGCGATCCCGACCGTCGCGAGGGCGACCCCGATCAGGGCCGCGCTGTCCTCGAACAGGACCATCTTCACGTTCGGGTCGCGGCTCTCGCGCGCGTACCGCAGGAGCGGCTTTCCGGCATCGCGGGCTTCCGAGCGTGTCTGCCGGAAGGCGCGGACCCACGAGGTGCCCTCCGCCGCGAATGAGATGGCGAGCACGATGTATGCGGCGGCGAAGCCCTCGCTCTCCCCGCCGCCAGTCGCCAGCTCGACGCCGCCGAAGCCGATCGCGAAGATCGCTCCAGCCAGGAACATCCCGACCGCAGCCATGAAGGTCCACAGGTAGCGCTCCTGGCCGTAGCCGAACGGGCGCGCGGCGGTGGGTTCCCGCTTCCCGAGCTGAATCGAGACCAGCAGGAACGCCTGGTTGGTCGTGTCCGCGAGCGAATGCGCCGCCTCCGCGAACATCGCGGCCGATCCGCTCAAGAGGCCGCCGCCGAGCTTGGCAATCGCGATCAGCGCGTTCGCGGTTAACGCCACGAGGACGGTCTTGCGGCTCTCGCCGGCGTCACGGATGCGGCCTAGGCTCCGCTCGCTCGTTGCCTTGGCGCGGGAATCTCGCGGCGCCCGCTCAGCCGTTGCGCTCGCTCCATCTCCCATGCGCTCCAACTACCCGCCGGCGGCCTCTGGCACCGGACGCACGCGAAACTCATGCGGCGTGCCGGCGCTGCCGATAGGGGAGACGTGCATGTGAGTGCCACCGTCCGCCCGTCGTCCCTGCGCCGTCGCGGCCGCCTGAACACGCTCCTCCAGGCGCTATCCGCCGACTCCCGCCATGAAGCCCGGTGGGCCCGCACGGCCGAGAGCGAGGAGCGCGCCCGGAGGCTCGAGGCGCTGCTGGCCGGCTCCGGCGTACACCTCCTGAACGACCGCCGGGTGCCCGGAGCCCGCGCGACCATCGACCACCTCGCGATCGGCCCGCGCGGGGTCACCGTCATCGACGCCGTTCGCGAGACTGGCAGGGCGCGCGTCGTGGACGGTCGGCTGCTGGTCGACGGCGAGGACCGCACCATCTTGGTCCGGAACGTCTTGCGACAGGTGGAAGTGATCCGCCTCGGCTTGGCCGCCTCGCCCAAGCTTCCGATCGGCGCCGCCATCTGCTGGGTCGAACCCGACGGACTGCCGCGCGTTCGCGACCTGTCCCTGAACGGCGTCCTGATCGATCGACCGCGGATCCTGGCGGAGGAGCTTCGCCGACCGGGCCCGCTCTCGCCGCGCGCCATCCGGCGCTTCACGGCTCTCCTCGATCGCCGCCTGCCGCCTCGCGGTTAGGGTTGCGGCTCATTCACAGGCGCTCGACCTGGCTGTGGGGCGGGATCCCCACGGTGATCGTGGCGATCGCCCTGGCGTTCGGAAACGTGGTGTGGGTCCCGATCATCCTGATTCTCGGGACCCTGATCACGCTGATCGTCTGCTGGATCAAGGCCGTCTCGCGCGCCGAGGACGCGTTCTTCATCGCCTACGCGGAGGAGTGCGGAATGACACGCACCGAGGATGGACAGCTGCCGGGATCGACGCCGCTCCTGCGCAAGGGCGACGAGCGAAAGGCCGAGGAGATCCTCTCGGGGCCGCTCGGAGACGGCGCCGACGGGTCGGTTGCGCTCTACACCTACACCGACGTGTACCACGACAAGGACGGCCGGCACGAGACCGACTACCACTTCACGGTCTGCACGACGAACGTGCGGGAGTGCCGCGAGCGACTTCCGGGGCTCTACGCCAACCGCAAGTTCGGCCTCCGCGTGTTCGAGAAGCTCGAGGACGCCTTCCGCTCCAAGCAGCGGGTCCATCTCGAGAGCGAGAAGCTCGAGGACGAGTACGAGATCTTCACGGACAAGGGGCAGGACCAGAACTTCCTCCGCCAGCTCTTCTCGCCGACCTTCATCGTCTGGATGACGGACCAAGCGCCCCACAAGTTCGCCTTCGAGCTCGAGGACGGCGTGCTCTGCTGCAACGTCAAGGGACACAAGAAGAGCGCGGCCGACCTGGACGCGATGCGCGGCGCGGCCACGCACATTGCGAAGCGCGTACGCGATGAAGTGCGTGAGG
>VAYL01000052.1:1391-2063 GCA_005884305.1 Actinomycetota bacterium | reverse complement strand
AGCGCCGATTAGGCTCGCGCCGTCTTCGATTGTGGTCGCAGGACGACACAAATCGACGACAGCGGCTGCTGGCGGCTCGATTCCTAGAGCTCGCCTAGAACCTCGTCGGCGGCTCGCTTCCCCGACCGCACCGCGCCGTCCATGTAGCCGTTCCAGAAGGTCGAGGTCTCGGTGCCGGCCCAGTGGATCCTCCCGACCGGCTCGCGCAGTGCACGACCGAACTCCGTGAGCGTTCCCGGCCCGGCGATCGCCACCGGGCAGCCGCGCGTCCACGTCTTCTCGGACCAGTTCGTCTCGAAGTACTCGCGCGGGTGGCCGGCCTTCGACCCGAAGTACTTGCGGAAGTTCCTGAGCACGGCAGCGCGGCGATCGCTCTTCGACATCGCCGCGAAGCTCCGCGCGGCGTTGCCGCCGATGAAGCCGAATACGACTCCCTTGGAACCGTCAGGCGGCGAGTCGTCGAACGTCGTGTTCGCCGGTCCCTCGTAGGAGACGGTGCTGCCGTTCAGCCCGGCATCGCGCCAAAACGGCCGGTCGTAGACGGCGGTCGCCTTGATCAGGGTTCCCTGGGGCAGCCGCTGGGTGAGCTGGTCGCGCGCGCTTGGCAGGCGCGGGTGGTAGGTGATGCGCGCTGCGAGAGTGGGAGGGACGGCGACGATCGCGCGCTTCGCC
>VAYL01000052.1:652-1249 GCA_005884305.1 Actinomycetota bacterium | reverse complement strand
CGCCCCGTTGCGGGTGTTGAAGTTCCGCTCGAAGGTGCCCGGGTTGTGCTCGTCGCCCGACGCCGCGATGTAGAAGAGCACGAAGAGGAGCGACAGATCCGGAGGTTCGGAACCGAAGATCGGCCGCGTCGCGCCAGCCGAGACGAGCTGGCGAAACTCAGGCCGGTCGGTGTTGTCGAGCAGCCAGCTGGCGAAGGTCTGCTGGTCCCACTCGGTCGCGCTCGGCGCATCCCACGGAGCGTCCACCGGCACGTCGGTGGACATCTTGTCCAGCCTCGCCACTGTGCGCCCGAGGTCGGGCAGGATCAGCGGGTCCGGTGGCGCCGAGCCCGTCGGTCCCTTGTCGCTGTAGGTGCTGCGGTCGCCCTTGGAGTCGACGTAGACGTTGTCGCCCTTGTCGAACGTCGGGAACTTCCGGACGCTCAGCTCCTTGGCGAGCCCGAGGATGTGATCCTGGGTCGGGCCGACGAACGTCGCGCCGCGCTCCGAGATCCCCCCGCCGGCGAGCTCTTTGTTCAGCGCCCGCCCGCCCACACGGTCGCGCGCCTCCAGCACGAGCACCGACTTGCCCGCGCGCCGCAGCTCGCGGGCCGCCGT
>VAYL01000052.1:0-476 GCA_005884305.1 Actinomycetota bacterium | reverse complement strand
TTCGCCCGCTTAACCATGGAGGTGCTATGCGGCGGCGGCCAGAAACTCCTCGAAGTGCTTGTGCGACGGGCAGAAGTCGTGGCCCGGCAGCGGCGGCCGCCGGCACGGTTCCCCCTCGCGCGTGTGGGCCTGGCAGTGGCGGGGCCTTCCGTCGAGGTCCACACCGGCCGGGCATTGCGCCAGGAACTTCGTGGCGAGGTTGATGTTGGCCTCGATCACCCGCCACGCGTACAGCTGGTCGTTCATCCGCATGTACGGGCGGACCTCGTTGAACAGCCACCGCGCTGGGCGGGCGAAGTAGCGGCCGTCGTACGTGAGGCGCTGGATCGTCGCCTCGCATGCCTCCAGGACTGCCTGCCGGTTACGAATCCCGCTCGGATCGTCGTCGTCTCCGACAACCCGCGGTGCCAACTCCCGGTAAATGGAGCGGCTGAAGTGGTACATCCCTTGAACCCCCTTGGTCGTCCGTACCTCCT
>VAYL01000237.1:1843-2374 GCA_005884305.1 Actinomycetota bacterium | reverse complement strand
CCGGCGGCGACGTCTGCCCACCGGCCGACGACGCGATCGCCCTCGTCCCCGATGACTCCCTGGCGTACGTCCACGTCAACGTGGATCCGGGCACCGAGCAGTACGACAAGGCGAGGGACGTCGCCTCCCGCATACCGACGCTCACCCAGCAGGTCACCTCCCGGCTGCTGCAGCGCGTCCCCGGCCCTCATGGCCACCCCGTCGACTTCGCGCGCGATGTCCAGCCCTGGTTCGGCGGCCAGGCGGCCCTCGCCCTGATTCCGGCGGGGCAGCGCGCCGCCGAGGAGGTACAGCTGCTCCAGGTCTCCGACACGGACGGCGCGACGAAGTTCGCCGGCTCCATCGCGACCGGGACCCCGCGGACGAGCGACTATCGCGACGTCCCGGTGAGCGTCGATCGGCGCGGGCTCGCGACCGCGGAGGTGGGCGGCTTCCTCGCGATCGGGCGCAAGAGCGGCATCCGGGACGTGATCGACGCGCAGAGCGGCGCGGCGGGAACGGGCTCGCTCCAGGACGAGCCG
Organism: Actinomycetota bacterium; assembly: GCA_005884305.1. Lineage (GTDB taxonomy): Bacteria > Actinomycetota > Thermoleophilia > Solirubrobacterales > 70-9 > AC-56. The sequence continues at coordinate 1,853 of VAYL01000237.1, read as the reverse complement.
GCGGCGACGG
>VAYL01000237.1:0-1831 GCA_005884305.1 Actinomycetota bacterium | reverse complement strand
GGGATCGACAGGCTGGTCGGAAACCCGCGCGGGCCTCTCGCGACGCTTTACGCCGTCATCGACCCCGGTGCGAGCAACGGCGCCGCGATCGGGCTCGTCGCGAGCGACACCGGCATCGAGGTCGATATTCGCTCCGAGCTCGACGAGGCCCGCGCCAAGGCGCAGCCAGGCTTCTTCGCGGCGTTCCCCACATTCAGCCCCTCGCTCACTGCGTCGCTGCCGCCCGATTCACTCGGGTACGTCGGGATGGCTGAGCCCGGCAAGGCGCTCGTGTCGCTGATCGAGCAGGCGAGCGCCGACCAGCCGGGCCTGGCGGCCGCCGTCGCTTCGCTGGTGAAGCGCGTCAAGCAGCTGGGCAAGGTCGATCTGGAGACTGACCTGCTGCCGTCCCTCGGCAGCGAGGCCGCGTTCGCGATACAGAGCGGGTCCGGGACCAAGGGAGTGCCGTACCTCGAGTTCCTGAGCTCGGGGATCGACGCGCAGCGGGCGGGAGACGCCCTCGCCAGCCTGCAGGCACCCATCGCCGCGGCGCTGAGCCCCTCGACGGGGCAGGCCCCGACGTTCGAGCAGGAAAAGGTCGGCGACGTCACCGCCCACAGCGTGCAGGTGTCACCGACGGTCGACCTGACCTACGCGATAGCCGGGTCGACGCTGCTCGTCGCGACGGACCCGGCCGCCGTGAAGCAGATCGCGAGCGAATCGGGCGGGCTGAACGACGATGACGCGTTCCAGGAGGCGACGGACGGCCTCGGAAGCGACGTGTCCCTGCTCGCCTACCTCAACCTCTCGGGGCTCTTGACGCTGGGAGAGCAGGCGGGCCTCGCCCAGGATCCGGCCTACGCCACGTTTGCGCCAGAGCTTCACAAGCTGAGCGCCCTGGCAGTGGCGGTCAGGGCGGGCTCAACCGAGCTCGCGACGGACGTGAGGCTGATCGTCAGCACACAAGCCCCGCCGAGCCCGCCGAGCACCTCGGGCGGCAATGGCAAGCAGGGCGGCAGGGACTAGGAACCGCTGGGCGCGCGTCCGCTACCTTTGCGCGACGATCATGGAGAGACTTTCGGAAAACGAGTACCTGTTCACCTCGGAATCGGTCACCGAGGGACACCCGGACAAGATCTGCGACCAGATCTCCGACGGCGTGCTCGACGCGGTGATGACCGACGACCCCGGCGGCCGGGTCGCCTGCGAGTGCCTCACCAACACCGGGCTGGTGGTGGTGGCGGGCGAGATCTCCACCGAGACGTACGTGGATATCCCCACGATCGTCCGTGAGACGCTGAACCGCATCGGCTACGACCGCGCGAAGTACGGCTTCGACGCCCACACGTGCGCGGTGATCACCGCGATCGACGAGCAGTCACCTGACATCGCGCAGGGCGTTGACAACGCGTATGAGCTGCGGACCGACCCCAACGACGACGATGAGCTCGATCAGGCCGGGGCGGGCGACCAGGGAATGATGTTCGGCTACGCGACTCGGGAGACGCGCACGCTCATGCCGATGCCGATCCAGATCGCCCACACCCTCGCCAAGCGCCTCGCCGAGGTTCGCAAGGCGGGGGTCGTTCCTTATCTGAGGCCCGACGGGAAGACGCAGGTGACGGTCCGGTACGAGAACGACCGCCCAGTCGAGGTGGTGAAGGTGCTGATATCGGCGCAGCATGCTCCGGACATCGACGGCGAGACCCTGATCAAGCCCGACCTCTGGGAGCACGTGGTTGAGCCGGTGCTCCACGAGGGGTATGCGGAGCTCTTCACCGAGAAGGAGCTCCTGCCCAACTTCCTCGTCAACCCGACCGGCAAGTTCGAGATCGGCGGCCCGATGGGCGAC
>VAYL01000245.1:1526-1981 GCA_005884305.1 Actinomycetota bacterium | reverse complement strand
TGCCGGCCAACCCGTTGGCGACCTCGTTGAGCGTCCCGTCCCCTCCGAATGCGACCACGATGTCGTATCCGCCCTCGCATGCCTCTCGACCGATCTCGGTGGCGTGGTGCTGGGCCTCGGTCAGCACGGCCTCGACGTCATAGCGGCCCTGAAGGGCATAGACGACGAGGTTCTTCAGCCGGTCCGACACCGTCGTCGCGTACGGGTTGACGATGATGAGCATCCGCTTCTTCGCCGGGCGTGCGGGCGCCGGCGCGCCGTTGGTGCGCGCCTCCGGGCGAGGCGGAGCCTCGATCGTTACGGGGCCGGCCGTCAAGCTGCGAGCTCCTGGTTCGGCAAGTTACCCGAGAGCCTCGAAGCGGACCAGCTCGCCGTCGGCCACCTCACGAACCCGCCCGTCGGCCGCCAGCAGGTCGACGTGACCGAGGACCTCAGACAGCGTGAGAAACGCCTGC
>VAYL01000245.1:0-1511 GCA_005884305.1 Actinomycetota bacterium | reverse complement strand
CTCCTGGGCGATCTCGTACGCGCTGCGCGGGCGGTCGGCGATCAGGTCGTAGATCTTGTCGGCGCGGCGCTGGTGCAGCGCGAACCGTTCGTCGATCAGCGCTCGATGGTCGGTGATCGGGTCGCCGTGACCGGGCAGGAGGATCTCGGCCGGAAGCTCACGGGTGAGGCGCAGCGAGTCCATGTAGGTCATCAGCGCGTGCGGTCGCTCATCCGAGCCGTCGAGCGGCCGGGAGATCAGTGGGTTGGAGGAGATGTGTCCGATCAGGTGGTCCGCGCAGATCAGGATCTTGCGCTCCGCGTCCCAGAACACGGTGTCGGACGGGCTGTGGCCTGGGCGGTGCTGCACTTCCAGTGCGCGATCGCGGAACTCGAGCAGCTCGCCGTCGTGAAGCGGCCGCGTGACATTCGCCTTCGCGCCCCAAGCCCTGAAGCTCCGAGATACCGAGCGCAGCGCCACCACGACATCCTCTGGGATGCCGTGGCGGAGCATGAGCGACGCGGCGAAACGGTCATCGGCCTCGATGTCCTCCCCGAAGTTCTCCACGAACCGGACGACCACGTCGATCGCGGCGACGTGGGCGCCGGAGCGGTCGGCGATTATCTCGACCAGGCCGAGGTGGTCGATGTGCTGGTGGGTGAGGATCACCAGGTCGAGATCGGCGATCGAGTACCCCAGATCCGCGAGCTGGTGCTCGAGCTCGTCGAGCGACTTGCCGGAATTCGGACCGGTGTCGACCAGCGTTAGCGGGTCGTCCTGAATCAGGTAGCAGTTGACGCGCCCGACGGCAAACGGCGTCGGGATCTGCAGGCGATGAATCCCGGCGTCCCGAGCAACTCGGAGCGCTTCACCGGGGCTAAGGCGTACGTCGTTCATCCAGCAGTGAGCAGGTAGCAGGTAGAGGGCGGCAGCGGGTTTCTCCTTGCTACCTGCTACCTGCTACCTGCCCGAATCAGTCCAAGGACCTCATCCCTCTTTCGCTCCATGTCCTCGCGTGAGACGAGCGATTCCAGGTTCAGGCGCAGGAGCGGCTCCGTGTTCGAGGGTCGCACGTTGAAGTGCCAGTCCTCGTAATCGACCGACACGCCGTCGAGCCATGAGACCTCACCGTCGGAGTAGCGCTCGGCAAGCTCGTCCATCTTCGCCTGCTGGTCCGCGACCTCGGAGTTGATCTCACCGGAGATGAAGTAGTGCGAGCGGAGCTCCCCGACCAGCTCCGCGAGGGGCCGGTCCTGCGTCGAGAGGAGCTCGAGCACCAGCAGGGCAGGAATCGTCCCCGAGTCCGCGCACCAGAAGTCGCGGAAGTAGTAATGGCCCGACACCTCACCGCCGAAGGCGGCCTCGTGCTCGCGCAATGCCTGCTTGAAGAAGGCGTGGCCGACGCGGTTGACGAACGACGTGCCGCCCAGCTCGCGCACGGTGTCGGGGACCGCCCGGCTCGCCCGCACGTCATAGACGATGCCCGCGCCCGGCTCCTTGCGGAGCAGCTGCTGGGCCAGCAGAGCGGTCAG
>VAYL01000244.1:538-5232 GCA_005884305.1 Actinomycetota bacterium | reverse complement strand
GCGGGTGCGGGGGCGCTGACGCCGGGAATGGGGCACGAAGTCGATGACGAGCGGGACCCCTTCCAGCCCGTACCGCTCGCGCAGACGGTTCTCGAAGTGGAAGGCCCAGTCGCGCGCGATCAGGCGACGATCATTGACCTGGACCGCGAAGCGCGGCGGTCGACGCTCCACCTGGGCCGCGTAGTAAATCCGAAGCCGCCGGCCACTCTTCGTGGGGGGCGGTCGGCTGGCCACGAGATCGGCGACGAAGCGATTGAGCTCCGAGGTCGGAATCCGCGACGCGCGCCGGTCGGCCAGCGCGATCGCCTCGGTCAGGAGCTTGGTCACGTTGCGGCCGGTCTTGGCCGAGCAGGTCATGACCGGAGGTCGCTGGCGCAATCGCTTGCCGAGCCTCGCCGCGGCATCCGCTAGATCAGTCTCGCCGACGTCCCACTTGTTGAGGGCAATCAGGGTCGCGCAACCCGTTCGCATCGCGAGCTCTGCAATCCGCAGGTCCTCGGAGGTGATGCCCTCGGCCGCGTCGCAGACCAAAAGCGCGACGTCGGCCCGCTCGGCCGCGCGCTCCGAGCGAAGCTGGGCGTAGTAGGCGACGGTACCCGCCACCTTCGTGCCGGCCGGTCACCGAAGACGAGGTCGGTGTCGATCGCGTCGCGAGTGGTTCCGGCGATCTCGGAGACGATGACGCGCTCGGAGCCGAGGAAGCGGTTCACGAGCGAGGACTTACCCACGTTCGGGCGGCCGATGACGGCGATCCGAGCCGGTTCATCGTCGGCTGCGGCTCCGACATCGTCCCGCTGCGCCGCGCGGGCCCACTCAGCGAGCCGGTCCAGGAGGTCGCCCGTCCCGTGGCCCTGGGCAGCCGAGACGGGGAACGGATCGCCAAGCCCGAGTCGGTGGAACTCCGCGGTCAGGTAGTCGTCCGCGGGCTCGTCGATCTTGTTGGCCACCACCGCGACCGGGATGTCCGCGCGGCGCAGAATCTCGGCGACCTCGGCGTCGCCCTGACGCAGGCCGGCTCTGGCATCGACGACAAGGATCGCGGCGTCTGCGTCGGCGATCGCCTCGCGCGCCTGACGCTGGACCGCACGCGACAGCGAGTCCTCCGCCTCAAGGTCGACGCCACCGGTGTCGATGAGCCGGAACGCGACGCCGTTCCACTCGCACTCGACCGCTTTGCGATCGCGGGTGACGCCGGCCTCCTCGTGCACCACGGCCTCCCTACCCCCCGCCAGGCGGTTGACGAGCGTGGACTTCCCGACGTTCGGAAACCCGACCACAGCGATCTGAGGGAGCCGTGAGCTCACCCGGGGACCAAACCGCGATCGCGGGCCAGCGCCACCACGCGCTCGGTGACCTGGGGGACGTCGAGTCCCGTGGTGTCGATCTCGACCGAGTCGTCCGCCGGGCGCAGGGCCCCGTGCTCACGGTCGCGGTCGCGGGCATCGCGCGCCTGCTGCGCGGCCAGGACGGCATCGACCGGCTCCCCACTGTCGGCGGCGCGCCGGCGCGCGCGCTCGTCCGGCTCGGCGGTCAGGAACACCTTCAGCGGGGCGTCGGGGCTAACCACGGTCCCGATGTCTCTGCCCTCGGCGGCGTAATCCCCGGTCGCGATCAGGGCGCGCTGCCGCGCCACCATCGCCGCGCGGACCTCGGGATGAACGGAGACGCGGGATGCGGCGGTCGTGACGTCCGCCGCACGGATCTCGTCCGTGACATCGGCGCCGTCCAGGACCACACGGTCACCCCTGAACTCGATGCGGATCTCCCGGGCCAGATTGCCCACCGCGGACGAATGGTCGACGTCAATGCCGGCCCGCAGGGCGGCAAGCGCTACGCACCGGTACATGGCACCGGAGTCGAGATACGTGAGGCCGAGAGCGTCCGCGACCGCCCGCGCGACGGTCGATTTTCCGGCCCCGGCCGGGCCGTCGATCGCGATGACCATGATCGGGCGCTGAGGATAGAGTTGCGCCCATCATGGAGACCTGGGACATCTCAACGCTCGACGTGCAGCCTCACAACCCGGCGGTGCTCGATTCCGAGCAGGAGGGCAGGGCAATCGTGATCCACCTGCCCGCCGGCGAGCGGCTCCAGGAGCATCAGGTCCACGAGCGGGCGTGGCTCGTCGTCGTCAACGGCGCGATCGAGATCGAGGACTCCGGCGGTGACTCCACCACGGGCGGCGCGGGCTTCCTCGCCACGTTCGACCCGAACGAGCGCCGCGAGGTACGCGCAACGGACGACTCCCGGCTCCTGCTCCTGCTCTCACCCTGGCCAGGGCAGGGGCACCCGAGTCAGCGGTAGCTGCTAGATCAGCGCCCTTAAATCCGCCCGGCAATAAGGGGTGCCCCAGGGCAGTTCGATTGGGGATCGCTGGCCCGCGCGGGCCTGCCCCTACTTGCCCTGCGCGAGCGCCCTTAAATCCGCTTCGAAGCCCGGGTAGCTCACCGCCGCTGCGTGCATTCCCTCCACCTCGACGCCCTCGCGCGAGGCGAGGCCCACGATCGCGCCGAGCATCGCGAGCCGGTGATCGCCGTGTGCGTCAAGGCGGCCACCCCGGAGACCACCCCTGCCGGTCACCGCGAAGCCGTCCTCCGTCGCCTCGATCTCGGCGCCGAGGCCTCGTAAGCCCTCGACGACTGTCGCGATTCGGTCCGATTCCTTGCGGCGGAGCTCCTCCGCGCCGGAGACGATCGTCGTCCCGTTCGCGAAGCACCCGAGCAATGCAGCGAGCGGGAGCTCGTCGATCGCAAGCGGCACCTCCTCGCCGTGGACTCGCGTCGCCTCGAGGGGTCCGTGCAGCGCGCCAATCGTCCCGGTGGGTTCGAAGCGCTCGGGGTCTTCGTCGACCTCGAGTGCCGCACCCATCCGGTTCAGGATGCCCAGCAGGCCAACCCTGGTCGGATTGAGACCAACACCGGTGATCCGCACGCGGCTTCCCTCGACAATCGTCGCCGCGACGGCCATGAACGCAGCCGAGGAGAAGTCCCCGGGAACGTCCAGAGGGGAACCGGTCAGACGCTCCGCTGGCTGGACCGTGATGCGGCGTGCCGGGCCGCCGCCCAGCGTCGGCAGCGTCCGCAACTGCTCGGTCTGCACATTCGCCCCCCAGGCGCTGAGGAGCCGCTCGGTGTGGTCGCGGGTCGGGGCCGGCTCGGTGATCTTCGTCTCCCCCTCGGCGAGCAGCCCGGCCAGGAGCACGCACGATTTGACCTGGGCGCTCGCGACAGGCATCCGGTAAGCGATCCCCCGAAGCGCGGCGCCCCGGACATCGAGCGGCGGCAGCCTTCCCTCGCGGCACTTCACCGCGGCGCCCATCTCGCGAAGCGGCTCGGACACTCGATCAACCGGGCGGTCGCCGTCGAGCACCCACTCTCCCCTTTCCTGCCCCGCAAGCCAGCCGGGCAGGAGTCGCATCAGGGTTCCGGCATTTCCCGCGTCGATCACCTGGGTGCCCTGGTCTTGGTGCAGCCCGGGCCCCCGCAGGCCGATTCCCTCGACCCGCAAGTCGATCGCGCCCGACCGGTCGCTCGCGGACGACTCCGCGCCGGCCCCGAGCTGTTGCACCGCCTGGCGGGTGGACTGTGTGTCGGCCGCGTTCAGATAGCCGGAGATCTCGACGGTCCCCTCGCTCATCGCCGCGATGAGCGCGGCGCGGTGGCTGATGGACTTGTCGGGCGGCGGCCTGAGCTCCCCTCGCAGCGGCCCCGAGGGATCGAAGCGCGTCACGTCGAGATCGAGACCGAGTGGCCCAGCTCGCGGACGATCTCCGCGGCCCGGCCGGCCTCGGCCTCCCCCGCGACCCACAGCGAGACCGCGCCCGTCCGCATGTCCGGGGCCGGGTAGAGCGCCATGTCCTCGATGTTCACGCCCGCGCGGCCGAGCGCGAGCGCGATCTCGGCGACGGTGCCGGGGCGGTTCTCGACGCTCAGCCGCAGCTCGAACAGCTCGCCGCCGATCAGATCAGCCTCCAGCAGCCGCCGCCGGTCCTCACGTGCGGCGCCATGCCAGGCGGCGACGCCGTCGGCGTCGCCGGAGCGGATGACATCGGCCGCATCTCGCAGCCGCTCAGCGGCGGCATCGATCTCGCGCGCCACGGCCTCGCTGTTGGTGGCGAAGATGTCGCCCCAGATCGCGGGATTGGCACCCGCGACGCGGGTCGTGTCGCGAAAGCTCGGCCCTACCTCGGGGAGGCGCTCGGACTCCTCGGTAGCCGCGGCCGCCGCCTGCTGGACGAGCACGTTCGCGATGACGTGCGGCAGGTGGCTGACGGTGGCCATCAGGCGATCGTGGGTCTCGGCGTCGATCGCCTGCGGCCGCGCGCCGAGGTCCGCCACCGCGCGCTGCAGACGGTCGTAGAGCATCCCGCTGGAGCGCTCGGTCGGCGTGAGGTACCAGCGCGCCCCCTCGAAGAGATCGTCGCGGGCGTTCTCCACACCGGCGCTCTCCGCGCCGGCGATCGGGTGGCCGCCGATAAAGCGCTCGCGCCGCTCGTCCTCCGGCAACCCGGCGATCAGCTCGCGCTTCGTCGAGCCAACGTCAGTGACCACCGTCTCGTCGCCACTTGACTGGAGGGCATCGGCGACCAGCCCCGGCAGCGCGCTCACAGGCCCCGCGCAAAAGACGACCTGCGCGTCCTTGACGGCCTCGTCGACTGTCCCCGCCGCGCGGTCGAGCGCGCCCAGCGCGAGGCC
>VAYL01000244.1:0-505 GCA_005884305.1 Actinomycetota bacterium | reverse complement strand
GAAGCCAGTGACCTCGGCGCCGAGCCGCCGCTTCGCGGCCAGGCCGATCGACCCGCCGATCAGGCCGACGCCGAGGACCGCGATGCGCATCGGGCCGACCGGCGGCGGCCGCTAGACCGCCGTCACCGCCAGCTGCTTGCCGGCCACCTCGGCCACGCGCCTCACCTGCTCCGCGTAGCCCACGAACCCCTCGGTCGCCAGGCACTGCGGCCCGTCGCAGATGGCGTTCTCGGGATCGTTGTGGACCTCGACGATGATCCCGTCGGCGCCCGCCGCGGCGGCCGCCAGCGACATCGGCTCCACCCAGTCGCGGCGCCCGGAGGCGTGGGAGGGATCGACGATCACGGGCAGGTGACTCAGCTCCTTGAGAGCCGGCACGGCCAGCAAGTCGAGCGTGAAGCGGTACCCCGTCTCGAAGGTTCGGATCCCGCGCTCGCAGAGGATGACCTTGTCGTTGCCCCCCTTGAGCACGTACTCCGCCGCCATCAAGAGCTCCTCGAGCGTC
>VAYL01000243.1:634-2496 GCA_005884305.1 Actinomycetota bacterium | reverse complement strand
CCGGCGCGAGCCGACCGAGGACCTCGGTGAGCCAGCCCACGTTCCAATTGAGCGGGTTCCAGATGGGAACCGGTTGGAAGAGGACCGGGTCGACCGAGCCCAGCGCGACCCCAAGGACCGCATAGAACGGAACGATGAAGAGGAGAACTAGCCAGAGAACGCCCGGGAGCGCAAGAGCGGGCCACAACCCTCGCCGGTACATGACGCCCTACCGCTCGCGCCCCGGACCCGTCAACTCCCTCCTCCGGCGAGGAAGTTCGAGTAGCCATCCTCCCACAGCTGCTGCCCCTTGGACGTAAGCGTCCCGTACTGCAGCGAGTCGGGCCCGAGATCATCGTTCGTCAGAACGCTGTTCGCCAGGTTCTCGGGCACGACTCCCTTCTTAACCAAGGCGCTCGGGTCGATCTCGTTCAGCGGGGGCTGATACCCGTTGAAGTCGACGAAGTTCTGATAGGCGACGCCGTTGTCGAGGAGGTAGTTGAGGAAGAGGTGCGAGAGCACCGGCTTCTTCGTGGTCGAGCAAATCGCGAAGCAGTCGTTCTGGATCGGCCTCTTGTCTTTGGGTGCCTTCCAGAAGGCGAGGGCACTCGCTGGTGTTCCCTTCGGGAGGTAGTAGATGTAGCCCGCGATCATGTCCCCCGACCACGCCTGGTGGAGCCAACTCGATCCCTCCGGGACCGTCTGGTACTGGAGGTCGTCCACCTTGATGTTGCAGATGCCGTAGAGCTCCTTGAGGTCGGACACTGCCTGGTTCACGAGCGTGGGATCCTCGGTGTTGATGTCTGTGATCCCCTTGCGCAGGAGCGCCATGCCGATCGTCTCCCGGTTCTCGGAGAGCAGCGCCACCTTGCCGTTATACGCCTGAGACTCCCAGAAGATGTCCCACGGCTGCTTCATGCCTGGGATGTCCTGTTTGATCTCGTCCGTCCGCCATGCGATGCCGGTGGCGTAGACGGTGTAGGGAACGGTGTAGCGCGACTCGCCGTCGTAGAACGGGTCGACGAGCTGCGGCCAGATGTTCTTCTGGAGGTTCGGGATGTAGTCGAGGTTGAGCGGCTTGATCAGCTTGCCGGCAACGCCGATATCGAGCGTGTCCGGCGTGATCTACATCACGTCTGAGTTGACCGCACCGGAGGCAAGCCGCTGGAGTCCGGAGTTGATGTTGTCGAACGGGGTGTACTGGACCGTGACGTCGTACTTGGCCCCGAACTCCGTGAGGAGCTTCTTGTAGAGGTAGGCCGGATAGTTGTAGACGGTGAACGTCCCACCTGTCTCCGGCTTGAGCCCCGAATCGATGGGATTCTCCCAGCGCGGCAGGACCACGCGCTTGTCGGGCCTCGCGAGCGGCAGGCCTCCCGGCCCGGTGAGTGCGCCGCCCGCGCCGGTGCTCCCGGGGACGCTCGTCGTGTTGCCGCAGGCCGCGAGCAGGCCGGGAGCCCCGTAGAGGGCCGCGGCGGCACCTGCGCCTCGCAGCAGGAAACCGCGCCTGCTCAGGGAGTTCGGACGTTCCTTCGGGTGCTGCGTCATTCGAGTTCCCTCCTGAGTTCGGTGTCCGCCAGCCTCTCCGCCATGTCCAACACGAGCGCCAGCATTCGCTCCTTCGGGACGTCCGGATCGCCGAGCGTCACCTGCACCGCGAGCCCGTCGATGAGCGACGCGAGCACCAGCGCCACGTCGTCCGGGTCGGCCTCTCCGAACTCCCCGCTGCGCTGGCCGTCGCGAATCAGCTCGCCGATCTGTTTACGCCACCGCTGGTCGAGGCGGCGTCGCGCGTGCCGCGTCGACCGGTCGCGAAGTGCCCGTGTCCAGATCTCCATCCACAGCCTCGAGTCGTACCCCTCGGCCGAGGATTCGAGCAACAG
>VAYL01000243.1:0-607 GCA_005884305.1 Actinomycetota bacterium | reverse complement strand
AACCGGTCCCGCGGGCTCTCCAGCGCCTCCAAGCGCTCCGTGAGCCCCCGGTAGTAGCGCTCCTCGTCGACGGTGAGGGCCTCGGCTAGCAGCTCGTCCTTGGACTCGAACCAGTAGAGGACCGCTGGGGGACTCGTCCCGGCGCGCTCGGCGACGTCAGCGATCCGAGTGGAGGCGATGCCCCGCTCCGCGATCACACCGGCGGCCGCCTCGAGCAGCTGCGGGCGCCGGACGTGATCGATCTGCGGGCGCGGGCTCACCCTTCGATCCGATCTCGCTCTCTCACCGGCCGTACGCCCTGTGCACCAGCCCTCCTCGCAAAGCTGAACGGCCGTTCAAGTTACACCTATCCGGCCCTAATGGCAAGCCCGATCGGGACGGCTCAAAGAAGCGAGTTCGGCTCGAGCCCGAGCTCCGCCGCCAGCCGCTCCGCGACGAGGCGTCGGGCGGCGTCCACATCCATCGCGGGATCGCTGATGAGCGCGCGGATGCCCGCCCCATCGAGCAGCGCCATCGCCAGGTCGGCAAGGGCCTTGGGATCCGCGTCGGCGGAGAACTCACCGCTCTCGATCCCGGCCCGGATGAGGCCCGCCAGCCAGTCGCGGTA
>VAYL01000239.1:1683-3663 GCA_005884305.1 Actinomycetota bacterium | reverse complement strand
GCCGCGGCCCCGAGTCCGAGGACTCCAGCGGTCGCGGTGAAAACGGCGGACCCGGCTCGTCGAGTGGTCCCGGGTCCCGGGATGGATCATCCGGCCGCGGGTCAAGCGGGCCCGGCGATGGCAGCAGCAGCGGGCCGAGCTCGAGCGGTGATGGCGGCGGGAGCGGCACGAGCGGCGATGGCGGCAGCGGCTCGGGCGGCGGCGGCGATGACGGTGGTGGGAGCGGCACGAGCGGCAGCGGTAGCAGTGGCGACGGTGGTGGCGGCGGGAGCGGCACGAGCGGTGGCGGCGACGATGGGTCCGGCGGGGGCAGCGGCTCGGACGGCGGTGGGGACGGCGAGATCGTCGGAGGCGGTGACGGCGGCGGCGGCACTAGCGGTGGCGGCGACATCACCACGACCACCACGACCACGACAAGCGGCGACGGCCCCGGCTAGGCCGGCGTGCTGTTCCTTCCGTCCAGTCGGCGACCGCATGCCGTTCTCGGGCGCTACTTCGCCGAGAGCCAGTCGGGACCGATGCCGATGTCCACGACAAGCGGAGGGTCGAGCTCGAAGGCCCGGCACATTTCGCGCTCGACGAGCTTCGCGGCCTCCTCCATCTCCTCGTCCGGGCCCTCGAAGAGAAGCTCGTCGTGGATCTGGAGCACGAGCTGGGTCCGCATGCCGGCATCCGCGAGCGCGGCGTGGCAGTGGAGCATCGCCAGCTTGATGATGTCGGCGGCAGTGCCCTGGATGACGGTGTTGACGGCCAGCCGCTCGCCGAGCGAACGCCGCTGCCGCTGATTCGACCGAAGCTCCGGGATCGCGCGCCTGCGACCGAGCAGCGTGTAAACGAAGCCCTCCTTCTCGGCGGTCGTGATCGTCTCGGCGATGAACTTCTGGATCGCCGGGAAGCGCTCGAAGTAGCGCTGGATGTACACGGCGGCCTCCTCGCGTGAAATCTGGAGGCGGTCGGCGAGGCCGAAGGCCGAGAGCCCGTACGCGATCCCGTAATTGACCATCTTGGCCTTCGAGCGCTCAGCAGGTCCCACGTCCTCCGGCGCGATCGCGAGAACCTCGGCGGCCGTCTCGCGATGCACATCCTGGCCCGAGGCGAAGATCTCGCGCAGGACGTCCTCTCCCGCCACGTGCGCGAGGACGCGCAGCTCGACCTGGTTGTAGTCGGCCGACAGAAGCTTCATCCCCGTGTCCGCCACGAAACAGCTCCGCACCGGGCGGCCGATCTCCGAGCGGATCGGGATGTTCTGGAGATTCGGATTGACGCTCGAGAGGCGGCCCGTCGCGGCCGCGACCTGGTTGAACGTGGTGTGGATGCGGCCGGTCTCGGGATCGACGAGATCCGGCAGCGCGTCGAGGTAGGTGTTCTTCAGCTTCGTCAGCTCGCGCCAGCTCTCCACCTTCGGGACGATCTCGTGCTCGTCGCGAATCTGCGCGAGAACCCGGGCATCCGTGGAAAAGCCCGTCTTGCCGCGGCGCTTCTTCGTCAGGCCGAGCTCCTGGAAGAGGACGATGCCGAGCTGCTGCGGCGATCCGATCACAAATTCGCGGCCTGCGAGGTCGAAGATCTGGCGCTGGAGCTCCTCGATGCGTTCTTCCATCCCGCGACCGATCTCGGCGAGCCGCTCGGTATCCAGCTTGATGCCCTCGCGCTCCATGGCGGCAAGCACCTCGACCAGAGGCATCTCGATCTCCGCCATCAGGCGCTCGAGGCCGAATTGGGCCAGCTGCCCGCGCTGCCGCCCGGCGAGCTCGAACGTCAGGCGCGACTCGGTGGCCGGGTCCGCGGCGGGCTCCGCTTCCGCCGACAGGGACAGCTGCTCCGAATCGGTCTCCCCCGCTCCGTCGCCGTCCGCCGCGGCGAGCGATTCCGCGGTGGCGGCGGCGATTCCGTAGTCGGCAGCGAGCTCGGAGAGGTCGTACACGCGGCGCGCCGGGTCGATCAGGTAGGCGGCGACCATCGTGTCGTGGGCGAGGTCAA
>VAYL01000239.1:1007-1594 GCA_005884305.1 Actinomycetota bacterium | reverse complement strand
CAGCGAGGTCACCTGGCTCGCCGGTGATCACTCGCTCGCCGTCGGTGCCTGCCCAGCGCCCCTCGGCGATCGCCAGCGCGATCGGCCCAGGTGGCAGGTCGGCGAGCGTTCCCTCCACGCCTTCGACTACCAGCGTCTCCTCGACGGCCCGTTCGGGCACGTCCTCGCCGAACTCCTCATCGAGGCGCTGCATGACCGCACGCAGCTCGAATTCCGCCGCTACGTCGCGCAGGCGGCTGCGGTCGGGCTTCTCACGAGCCTCCTTGCGGACGTCGATCGGGACGTCGATGTCGTACCTGAGCGTGGCGAGCTGCTTCGAGACGCGAGCGTCGTCCGCGTGCTCGGTCAGGTTCTGTTTGCGCTTGGGGCCCGAGATCTCGTCGATGCTGCCCAGCACCCCCTCCAACGACCCGAACTGCTGGAGGAGCTGGGCGGCGGTCTTGTCCCCGATACCCGGGACGCCCGGGATGTTGTCGGAGGTGTCGCCCTTCAGCCCGATCAGGTCCGGAACGAGCTCCGGCGGTACACCGTAGCGCTCGATCACACCCTCGCGGTCGTAGATCTTGGTGTCGGTGACGCCGCGCGAG
>VAYL01000239.1:0-955 GCA_005884305.1 Actinomycetota bacterium | reverse complement strand
CCTCGCGGGCGCGCCGGACGAGCGTGCCGATCACGTCGTCGGCCTCCCAGCCCTCGACCTTCACGTTGTGGAAGCCGAAGGCCTCCGCCAGCGGCGCCAGGTGCGGCCACTGCTCCTTCAGCAGATCGGGTCGCGAGGGTCGCCCCGCCTTGTACTCGGCGTACTCCACCTCCCGGCCCGACATCCCGGCATCCCAGGCGACGATCACGGCCTGGGGCCGGTGCTCGATCAGGATCTTGGCCATCATCGAGGCGAAGCCGTAGATCGCGTTGGTGGGACGCCCGTCGGCGGTCGCGATCGACTCGGGCAGGGCGAAGAACGCGCGATAGGCGAGGCTGTTGCCGTCGATCAGGAAGAGCTCGCCGTCCTGGCTCGCCTGGCGCGCCTTCGCCTCTGGCTTGGTCTTGGTGGCGGGCACGCCTTCATCCTAGGGCGACGTGCGGCTCCTTCGGCGATGGTCGGATAACCGCAACATAGGTGCGGTTTTTCGACCATCGCGGGCCGTGGCGCGCCCGTGCCCACGAACACGCCCGCATAAGATCACGCGCTCATGCCCGCGATTCCGTCCGTTTCCGCGCAGTTCTCGGTGACCGTTCGCGTCGAGCTCGATGCCCGGCAGGAGCCACTCGGCAAGCTCACCGCTCAGATCGCCGAGGCGGGAGGCGCGCTTCAGGGCGTGGACCTGGTGCCCGGCGCGGGAGCCGAGGGGAAGCGGGTTCGCGAGTTCACGATCGATGCTCGCGACCAGGCGCACTGGGAGCACATCCTCCGCGCCATCGGTTCCACCCGCGGCGCGCGGGTGCTCGGCTACACCGATCGCACACTCCAGATGCATCGCGGCGGCAAGATCGAGCAGCAGAACAAGTATCCGCTGAAGACCCGCGACGACCTCTCCATGGCCTACACGCCCGGCGTCGCGCGTGTGTGCCAGGAGATCGCCGGCGATCGCAGCAAG
>VAYL01000051.1:6716-7571 GCA_005884305.1 Actinomycetota bacterium | reverse complement strand
GCCGCTCGCACGTCAGGTATGCCTCCCTCGTCTCCATGTCTAGTGCGTAGGTCGCGCGGTTTTGATGAGAGCCGCTAAACGCGTCGCAGTGGTGGGCCGTGGCGGCTCCGCCCCGACCGCATAACCGCCGCGCTCGATCGCGCTGAGGGCTGCCCGGCCGCCGGCCACGAACACCATGACGGCCAGTCTCGGACGCCCAGATAAGGTGGCGATGAGAGGGGCGCCGCGATCGAAAAGGTCCCGCGCGCGCTCGACTTCGAATGCGATGAGGGTGCGAACGCGCTCGGGAGTCGGATCGGACGAAAGATCCGCCTCGGCGCATCCGAACCGCGCGAGGTCCTCCTGCGGCAGGTAGACGCGCTCCCGCCCAAGGTCCTCGCGCACGTCCTGGAGGTGCTCGGTGACCTGAAGCGCGCTGCAGACCGCGTCCGACAGCTTGATGCGCTCGGCCGTCGCCACGCCGAATACATGGAGGACCATGCGCCCGACCGGGTTGGCCGAGAGCTCGCAGTAGCCCAGCAGGTCCTGGAAGGTGGCGTAGGAGCTGGTCGTCTGATCGACGCGGTTGGCCTCGACCAGCCGGTGCAGCGGCTCGGGCGGAATCGCGGCCTGTCGGACGACGGCGGCCATGCGCCGCAGCGCGGGATGATCCGGCGCGCCCCCCTGATAGATGAGGTCGATCTGGGCGTCCAGCCAGTCGAGGAGTGCGGGCCGGTCACCCGGCGACTCGTCGCCGACCTGATCGACGAGGCGGGCGAACCCATAGATGGAAAGGAGGGGCTCGCGAAGCCGGCGACCCAGCAGCCGGCTTGCGACTGGAAAATTCTCACCGCCAGCCCGGGCCATCACCTCTTC
>VAYL01000051.1:0-6621 GCA_005884305.1 Actinomycetota bacterium | reverse complement strand
CCGCTCGCCCGCGGCCGCCCAGCGCCCGAGCGCCATCAGCGGGAAGCTCAGCCTGTAGAGGTGGTAGTTGATGAAGAAGTGCCCCGGGAACCCGGTGCCGGTGTACTCCGGCTCGTCCCAGGTCCCGTCCTCGCGCTGGTGCTCCACCAGCCAGGCGAGCCCGAGCTCCACGGCCGGCGTGCGCTCGCCGAGCGCGTGAAGCGCGATGAGCGCCCACGCCGTCTGCGAGGCCGTGCTCGGGCCGCGGCCGATCCACGCCGGGTCGTCGTAGGAACGCCCGTCCTCGCCCCAGCCGCCGTCGGGGTTCTGGATCTCCTCCAGCCACGCCGCGGCTCGCCTGAGGCGGGAGTCCGTGGGCGGCACGCCGCATTCGACCAGACCCGGTAGCGCGGCGCCGGTCCCGTAAACGTGGTTGATCCCCCAGCGCCCGAACCATGAGCCGCGGCTCTCCTGCTCGTCGAGCAGGTAGGAGATCCCGCGCCTTGCCGCCGGGAGGCCGGCGAGCCCCTCTCCGCCCAGCATCTCGAGCACGTGCGCGGACACGTCGGCGCTCGGGTCGTCGATGACCTCGCCGAAGTCGCAGAAGGGGATGTCGCGGCACAGCTCGCGGACGTTGTCGGCGTCGAAGGCACCCCAGCCGCCGTTTCGGCTCTGCATGCCCAGCGTCCACACGACGCCGCGCCGGATCGCATCGGACACGCGGTCCGGCTCCGGGTGGTCCACTCGCCGAAGCGCGATGACCACCTCGGCGGTGTCGTCGATGTCGGGATAGTTGTCGTTGTCGAACTCGAAGGCCCACCCGCCTGGCTCGAGGTCGGGGCGCCGCACCGCCCAGTCGCCCTTGATCCGAATCTCCTCCGCCAGCATCCAGTCCGCCGCCTTCACCACGGCGGGATCGTCCGCGGCGACGCCCGCGTCAGTGAGCGCGATGATCGCGAGCGCGGTGTCCCATACCGGCGACTGGCAGGCCTCGAGACGACGGATGCTCCCCTCGTTGATCAGGAACCCCTCGATGCCCTCCAAGCCCTTCCTCATGGCCGGATCGTCCACTGTGTGGCCCACGACGGACAGGGCCATCAGCGAGTAGACCCAGGGCGGCTGGATCCCGCCCCAGGAGCCGTCCGCCTCCTGGCGGTCCAGGACCCAGCGCTCCACGCGGGCCGTCGCCCGGCGCCGGAGGAGCTTCAGCGGCCGGCGTTCATAGAGCCGAGCGACCGCATCCAGCCACAGGAGAACGCGGCCGCGGAAGGTCCGAGGCGTTGGCTTGACCGGGCGTCCGGTGAAGATCTCGTCGAGGTCGATACCGATGGGGCGGACCGGCCGCTCGGCGCGGACGATCGTCAGGGCGGCGATCGTCTGGCGGGCCCAGCACGCGAAGTCGTAGATGTTCAGCGGGAACCACGGCGGGAGGTAGATGAGCTCCGGGGGCAGCGCCGGAACCTCCTCCCAGGGCCACAGGCCGAAGAGCGCGAGCCAGATGTGGGTGAACACCCGGGCGTTCTCGACCCCGCCGGCGCCGAGTATGTATTCGCGCGCCGCGGTCATGTGCGGAGCGTCGGGCGGGTCGCCGGCGAGCTTCAGGGCCGCGTACGCCTCGATCGTCGTTGAGAGGTTCGCCGGCGCGCCGTAGAAGTTCGCCCAGGTCCCATCGTCTCGTTGCTGTGACCGGATCCAGTTCGCCGCGCGCTCGAGAGCGTCTGCGTCGCGGATACCCAGGAACTCGCGCAGCAGCAGGTCCTCGGCGTCCATGGTGACGTTCGTCTCGAGCTCGGCCTTCCACCACCCGCCCGGGTCCTGGAGCGACATCAGGTGGTCGCGCGCCCGCTCCACGGAGGCCTCGAGGGCCCCTTCCGGGAGGGTGGCGGCGGTCGCCTGGTCTATGGAGTTGGAGTTGAGTTGAGCTGTGGACGCAGGTTGCACGCGATGCCCCTCGGGCGATCCGACAGCCTACCCATCGGAACGGGCCGAAAGCCCGCTCATAGCGCGTGCTTTCAGTCCCCGAGCACGTACAGGCGGTAGCGGCCGATCTCGAGCTCGTCTCCCGCAGTGAGCGCGGTCCACTCGACCTTGTCCCCATTGACGGACAGGCCGTTCAGGCTGCGATCGTCAAGGGCGCGAAGCTCGTTCTCCGGGGTGCGCACCACGAGGGCGTGGCGGCGCGAGACGGTGACGTCGTCGAGTCGCAGGTCGGCCGCGGAGCTGCGCCCGATGCGGGTCCAGCCCGCGGGGAGCTCGAAGACGATTGGCTCGCCGTCCTCCTCGTACGCGAGGTAGCGGCTCGTGAGGTCGATCTGCGCGCGAACCTCGTCCAGCCAGGTGGGCGGGGCTGAGGCGGGTGAGATCGCCTCGGTGTCGAGCGTCCGCGACTCGAACAGCGAGGCCCGCCGGAACTGGGTGCCGCCGCACGCTGGACACGTGGGAAGGTCGTCATCCACCTCCAGCACCACCGAGTAGCCGCAGCCGACACAGACCAGCGATCCAGCTGCGAGTTCTCCGGGTGCGCGGACGTCGAATCCTTCGTCAACCAGCAAATCCATCCCCTCGGCTCGTGGCAATTCTAACGATGGCCTCTTGGTGCCCGGACACTTGTTGTCCGAAACGGTCGCAAATTGGAAGAATGCTGACCGCCCATGGGACCGGTCTCCGCGAGCAACACCATCGATGCTCCCCGGGAGCGGATCTTCGACTTCCTCCGCGACCTGGCGAACAGGCAGGCGTTCACCGATCACTTCCTCAGCCATTATCACCTGGAGCGGTTGGAGTCCGCCGGGGTGGGCGCGTCAGCGCGGATGCACATCGCGAAGGCCCATCTGTGGATGGAGACCGTCATCGTCGAGACGGATCGGCCCTACCGGATTCTCGAACGCGGCAAGGGCGCGCGGCTCGATCGGATCCCCATCATGACCGGTTGGGAGATCGTCGAGGGTCCCGCCTCGGCGACGTCGGTGGTCACGGTGCGCTTCGGAACCGAGCCCACGCATCCGGTCGACCGGCTCCGCGAACGGCGGTTTGGCGAGCGCTTCTACCGGCGCCACTGGTCGACCGCGCTGGCGAGGCTCAAGAAAATCGTCGAGTCGGGCCGCCCGGCCGAGCGCGTTGTCATCGCCGGCGGGTCTCGGATGCCGGTCACTTAGACTTCCGCCGCCATGCAGCGCGCAACGGGCTTCATGACCAGGCTGGGGGTCGTCGTCGCGGCCATCGCGGCGATCGCGCTCGGGGTGGTGCTCTCCGGCTGCGACACTGCCCCCGAGAACGCCAATCAGGTGACCGAGGGACAGGGCATCAAGCTTGGCGATCTGCTCTACAACGTTCAGATCACGCGCATCCTGAACCCGGCCGACGAGGAGGACAGCGCGTATCTCGTGGGGCAGAAGCCACCCGGGCCCGACCAGTACTACCTCGGCGTGTTCATGCGGGTCGACAACGACGGAGACAGCTCCGCCCAGGTCGCCACCGACTTCAAGGTCGTCGACACGGTCGGAGATACCTTCGATCCGATCCCGAGCAAGAGCCTGTTCGCGCTCAAGCTCGGTGCCACGATCCATCCTGGGGACCAGGTACCGGAGGGCGAGACGCCGGCGGCCAACGGACCGATCGAGGGGGCCATGGTCCTGTTCCGCATCGACAGCTCCGCGGTCCAGGACCGGCCGTTGACGCTGGAGATCCCGTCGCCTGAGGAGACCGGCAGAGTCCAGCTTGACATCTGACGTCGTCCTTCGGATTGCTCTGGTCGTGGCCGCGATTGCGGCATTCATCGTCGTCATCGGGATCTTTGGCACGGGCTTCCGGATCGCGTGCCTGGTCCTGATCGCCCTGGCAACGCTCATGGCGCTCCCTCTGCGCCCGCGCGACGGTGGCGGGTGGTGGTGGATCCTCGCGGGCGGCGCGGTCGCCTCGATCGCCGGGGCGATCATCGCCCAGCCATCGGCCACGCTCGGCGGCGTGATCGCGCTGCTCGGCGGGATCACGGTGATCATCGCGGCGGCGATCGGGTTTCCCTCGCAGCAGGAGTAGGGCTCTAGCTCACGCCGAAGGCGGACGCCATCACGCTCCGCACGATCGGGGCCGCAACGTCGCCGCCGGCGCCGTTCGCGTTCACCACCATCGCCGCGACGACGAGCTTCGGATCGCTCGCGGGGGCGAATGCCGTGAACCAGGCGTCAACGCGCTGCTCCGTCGTCTTCCCATGGCCGACGACCGGCCCGAGCTCGGCGGTGCCGGTCTTGCCGGCGACCTGGATGCCCGGTAGGGCGGCGGCCGTCCCGGTGCCGCTGGTGACGACGCCGATCATGAGCGTGCGCAGGGTCGATGCGATGTCGCTCGAGGTCACCCGGACCGGCTTCGCGTCCGCGCGCAGGGAGTGGTCGGTCACCAGGGAAGTCGGCTCCCGGACGCCGCCGTTCGCGATCGTCTGTGCGACCGAGGCCATCTCGAGCGGGGTCGCAAGCACCTCGCCCTGGCCGATCGCGGTGACGCCCAGGTCCACATCCGCTGGGATGCTCTTCGGGAGTGTGCTCGACGGGATGCCGGCTGCCTTGAGGGCCTGCTCGGTGTACAGGCTCGGCGGTGAGTTGAATCCGTAGCTCTCCGCGGTCCCGACGAGACGCTTGGAGCCGATCTTGGGGCCCAGCGGGACGAAGACGCTGTTGCACGACTCCGCGAACGCCTCGGCGAACGTACCGCCGCATGCCTCGCCGTTGGCGTTCTCCACCTCCCGGCCGCCGACGACGGTCGAGGTTTGGATCGGGAAGGTGTCGCTGAGCTTGACGACGCCGGCCTCGAGGGCCGCGGTGGTGGTGATCAGCTTGAACGTGGAGCCCGGCGGCTGTGGCCCCGAGAACGCGATGCCGGCCACCGCACGAACGGAGCCATCGTCGGGGTCAAGCACCGCGACCCCGCCGTACGTGCCACCCAGCGCCGCGACGGCCGCCTGCTGGAGGTCGGGGTCGATCGTCGTGTGCACCGGCTTGCCCTGGATGGGCTTGGTCGCAGCCAGCGTGCGCCCTCCGGCGGTCTTGCCGCCGCCGTGGGGCAGGGCGACGAGCTCGCCGCCCGGATGACCCGCGAGGCGGGTATTGAACGCGAGCTCGAGGCCGCTGGTGCCGGTCGGGTAGCCGGCCGGGAAGCCGAGGCGCTCGAGCTTCACCTGCTCCTTCTTGTGGGGCACGGAGACGCTTCCCGCGACCGCCGTCGCGGCAGCTCCCAGGGGCGAGAACCGCGCCGTCGCGGGACCCTCGGCGAGCGGTGTGCCGTCGTTCGCCAGGATCGGCGCCCGCTTCGGCACGGTGGTGTGCCTCACCAGCCGCTCGCCCGGCCGCAGCCCGGGAAAGACGAGCTTCGGGGCCCAGTCCACCTTGCCGCCGTCCAGCGGAAGGACGAGATCGCGGTTGATTTGGCCGAAGGCGTGGGTCGTCAGCGTCACCGGCACCGAAGCGGCCGAGCCACCGCCGGAATCCGACTCCGACGCCTCGCCGGCGTCAACTTGCTTCACCGTCGCGGTGTCCTGTGCCTTCTTGTAGTCGGCGGTGAACTCGTCGAGCGGATATCGCCCCGCGGAAGAGGCCGAGATCTCGGTGTACATACCGCGGAAGTCCTGCTTCGCCCATGCATCTGCGAACGCCTGGGCGCTGCCGAGATCGGTGTTTCCGGCACCGAAGATGACCCCTGCGACGAACGCCGCCAGGCCGAGCAAAGCGATCGGAAAGGCGCGTGTCAGAAGGCGCCGCCGCCGCGCCGCCCGGGAACTAAAGGTGCTCAAGCCGGTACAAAGGTACCCGCCGTGAACCTCGTAGATGCGGGCATCATCGTCTTCGCGATCGCTTTCGCGGCGATCGGGTACGAGCGAGGGCTCCTGGCGAGCGCGCTTCCGCTCGCTGGGTTCGTGCTCGGGGCGATCATCGGCGGAAGGCTCGGGCCGGCACTGCTTGCCGAGGGCGGCGAGTCGCCCTACGCTCCGCTCGTCACGGTTGTGTGTGGCCTGCTCGTGGGTACCGCTGTCGCCGTCGTGATGGAGGGGGTCGCCGAGTCGGTCAGGCTGCGGTTCGTTCCGCGAGGCGGGGCGCTGGGGCAGATCGACGGAGTTGCCGGCGCGATCCTCCTATGCGCGCTCGGGCTGCTCCTGGCCTGGGCCTTCGGCGCCGCTGCGCTGAACGTCCCGGGGCCGGGCGATCGCGGCGTGCGCGATGCGCTTCAGCAGTCCAGGATTCTCGGCGCCCTCAACGACGTGCTGCCGCCGAGCGGGCCGATTCTGAACCTGCTGCGGCATGTGGACCCGGTTCCATCCGTCTCGGGCCCGGAGGCGAGGGTCGCACCGCCGACCTCGGCGATCGGCCACGACCCGGATGTGCGGCGCGCCGGCCACAGTGTCGTGAAGGTCCTCGGCTCGGCCTGCGGCCTGGGGATCGAGGGCTCCGGGTGGGTAGCGGGGAAGGATCTCGTCGTGACGAACGCCCACGTGGTCGCCGGAGAGGACTCCACCACCGTCACGACGCAGGCGGGCGACACCTTCGACGCCACGGCGGTGCACTACGACCCGCGCAACGATCTGACGCTCCTGCACGTCAACGGGCTCGGCCTTCGGCCGCTCGGGATCGATGCGAACGCCTCCTCCGGCACATCGGC
>VAYL01000238.1:3818-5247 GCA_005884305.1 Actinomycetota bacterium | reverse complement strand
CACCCACGCCCTACGCGGCGGCTCCGCCGCCTGACCAGCCAGTTTCGGAGCTAAAGCTCCTCACCCACATACGGGGCCAGTCTAGCCACGGCCTCGGGCCGCCCCGAGCCGCGATCCCGCTAGCTCCGGAAAGGCGGCTCAGGCGCGGACCGCGACGACCTCGACGTACTCCGCGGGCGCGACGAGCGCCGCATCGCCGGCCCGGTTCGCGCTTCGCATGGTGTCGAGCAGGTCGTTCTCGAGCGCAGGAGCGCCCTCTTCCCCAATGCGGGCGAACGCCATCATCATCGGCCCGAAGAACGTCTTGAAGAACTCGAGCCACGCCTCCGGCGACTGGTAGCGAAAGTTGACGTGCCGCTGGTTCAGGGTGAGCTCCGAGATCCCGTCGCCGAAGAGCTCGCGCAGCCGCTCCTCGGTGCCCCACACAACGGACGGCTGAATGCCGGGCGGCGGGGGGGCGTGCTCCGTAATGGCCTTGAAGAGCCCGCCGCCGATGAGGCCCCGAGGGGGCCAGTTGGCCATCCCGATCTTGCCCCCAGGCCGGCAGACGCGCAGGAGCTCGGCAGCGGTCTTCTCCTGGTCCGGCGCGAACATCGCGCCGAATGTGGAGATCACGTAGTCGAATGAGGCGTCTTCGAACGGCAGCGCCTGCGCGTCGCCCTCGACGAACTCGATGTAGTAGCCCTCGGCGGCCGCCCGCTCTCGCGCGCGATCGAGGAGCGCCGGCACGTAATCCAGTCCGACTGCCTCCAGACCCCGGCGGGCTGCGGCGATTGCGCCGTTACCGGCGCCGCAGGCGACGTCGAGAAGACGGCGGCCCGGCAGGACGTCAATCGCCTCGCAGAGCTCCTCCTGGACGATTTGGGCTGAGATCCCGATCTTCGCGAAGTCACCCTGGGACCAGACCTGCTGCTGAATCTGGGTGACGGCCTGAAGATCGGGGGCGGCGCCCTCTGCCATGTTGGTTGCACTATTTCAAGATTTCGCCGCGCCGCCGATTCAATGGCCCAGTGGCAGGCCAGGGGAACGGACTCCGGGCGCGCCGCGCCCTGTTGACATGCGCCGCGATCGTCGGCGGGCTCGCGCTTGCCGCGACACCGGCGGCCGCCATGCGCAGCGAGAAGATCGCGCCCCACCTCTGCAAGACCGTCCACGGCGGGCGATTCGTGCCGATCCCCGGCTTCCCGGGCGAGAAGATCGACCGCCGGCTGCTTCCGGACATCCACTGGATGAAGCGCCGCTACGACATCTTCATCACGGACGGCTACTCCCGGGATCCCGTCCACGCGGAAAACGGCGAGCACCCGATCGGGCTGGCTACCGACATCGTCCCCAACGCGGCAAAGGGCGGGACCTGGAACGAGATCGGCGACCTGGCCCACCTCGCCGAGCCAAGGCAGAACGAGCCGATCATGCCGTGGCGCTGGGT
>VAYL01000238.1:2314-3812 GCA_005884305.1 Actinomycetota bacterium | reverse complement strand
GCAACCACCTGCACCTGTCTCGGTCTCACTCCCCCAGCCCGCCCGGCCACCCCGCCCGCGTCGTCTACACGCGGCGCTGCCCGGGCACGGCCAGCAAACACCGGAGCGACGGCGGCGGTCA
Source organism: Actinomycetota bacterium (assembly GCA_005884305.1). GTDB lineage: Bacteria > Actinomycetota > Thermoleophilia > Solirubrobacterales > 70-9 > AC-56. Next base: position 3,691 of record VAYL01000238.1, on the reverse strand, counting down.
TCACCGTCACCACCACGGCTCGAGCGGTGGAACCGGCGCGGGCGGTGACGGTGGTGGCGGCAATGGCGGCTCCACCGGCGGCACGGGCACCGGTGGAGGCGGCACGGCCTCACCGGAGATCGGCAAGCTCGCCCCCGTCGTCCCGGATTTCAACTGACGATCGAGCCCTGCTCGACGTGAATCACTTGCGGCGGCTTCGCCGCCTTACCTGCTGCTGCGTCGACAAAGTCGCCGCCGGACATATATGGACCGTGCGGCCCGCCCTCGAGAGCGGTCCCCGGGCGCTTGCGCCGCAGTTGGCTCGGGCCAGGCTGGTCCGCGGCACATGCTCGCTACCGCTTAAGGCTGCTTCCTTCCGGATCTGACCTGGTTCGCGGGCGCGCATTGCGCGGGACCTGGCCGTCAGCGCCGTCCGCAACGTACTGACCCCGAAGGCCGCGACCCTCGGACGGGCGTTCAGCTCAGCCCCGCTAGAGCGGATTGCGGGTGACAGGGCACCGCTACCTCCCCGCCTAGCACGGTCCGTGGGAGATCCTAGCGGGGGTTGGGAGCCCGGTCCGCGGGTATCGAGGCGAACGTGCCCGAAGTCAACAGAGTGGCGGTCCTCGGAACGGGGATCATGGGCGGCGCGATCGCCGGGAACATCGCGGCCGCGGGGCTCGAGGTGCGGGCGTGGAACCGGACGCGCGAGAAGGCTGAGCCGTTGGCGCGCGATGGCGTGGAGGTCTCCGACACGCCGGGCGACGCCGTCGGCGAGGCTGGCGCCGTCATCACGATGCTGGCGTCCGCGGACGCCGTCCGCGATGTCATGACCGGTGACGGCGGGGCGCTCGCCGCGATGGAGCATGGCTCGATCTGGCTTCAGATGAGCACGATCGGAATCGACGCCACCAAGGAGATGGCGTCGGTCGCCGAAGACGCGGGGATCACCTTCATCGACGCGCCGGTGCTGGGGACGAAGCAGCCCGCGGAGCAGGGCAAGCTCGTGGTCCTGGCGGCGGGCCCGTCCGAGGCGCTCGAGGCCTGCGCTCCGATCTTCGACGCGATCGGGACCAAGACGATCACGTTCGACGAGCCGGGCCAGGCAACCCGGCTGAAGCTGGTGCTCAACAACTGGGTGCTCTCGGTGACGGTTGCGACGGCGGAGACAATCGCCCTGGCCGAACGGTTGGGCGTTGACCCCGAGCTCTTCCTCGAGTCGATCAAGGGCGGAAACCTGGACCTGGCCTACGCGCAGTTGAAGGGCAAGATGATGATCGAGCGCTCGTTCGAGCCGTCGTTCCCGCTGGGACTCGCGCACAAGGACGCGAGGCTGGTGCTCGACGCGGCGAGCTCCGACGGCGAGCAACCCGCCCTCCCTCACGCAGTTGAGGCGCG
>VAYL01000238.1:1743-2191 GCA_005884305.1 Actinomycetota bacterium | reverse complement strand
TGGCAGCGCACCACCGTGCCGGCCGGTGATGAGCGAATCTGGACGAGATCGCAGAAGTGATTGGCGATCCAGAGACCTCGTCCGTCGTGCTGGTAGAGGTCAGGGCGCACTCTCCCGACAAGCGGATCGGAGATGGTGCCGCCGCCCTCGACCTCGCAGACCATGCGGTCATCCTCGACCCAGGTGCTGACCCGCCCCCCGACTCCTCCGTAGCGGAGCGCGTTCGTGACCACCTCGTCTACGGCGAGCACCAGCCCGTCGGCGCTCTCGTGATCCAGGCCCTCCGCGATCGCGTGCTCGGCCACGAACCAGCGTGTCGCCTCGAGGTCGTCGGCCGAATCGAATGAGACTCCCGCCGGCTCGGTGGGCGGCTCTGGCAGGCTGCCCACGAATGGGGCGCCACCGATGAACGGGTGGCGGTAGACGGACGAGTCGCGCTGGGAGCCGC
>VAYL01000238.1:0-1525 GCA_005884305.1 Actinomycetota bacterium | reverse complement strand
CGGCCGAGCTCATACATGTCCACGAACTGGACTCGCTCGCCCTCGCCGTTCAGATGGCCCTTCAGGAGGTCGATCTTGCGGGGCTCGACCGCCACCATGACCGGCTCGTCCGCTGCCACCGCGTCCCGGATGAACGGCAGGGCTCCCGCCAGGAAGTCTCCCTCGTCCGCGTAGAAGAGGGCCTCGTGTTCAAAGCCCCGCTTTTCCATAGAAAGATTCCTATGCCCGCTGGCCCACTGGCCAAAACCCGCGCGGGGTAGGACGTCGGCTCAGCCTTGCGGCCGAGTGGAGAAGGCGAGCCGCCAATCGTCATCGGTCTCGCCGTCGATCGCGAGTCGCCACTCGAAGCGCCCACCGGGCGGCAGCGCGAGCGGCCCGATGTTGAGCGCAAGCGGAACGTCGATCGGCGTACCGGGCCGAACGCCCACGGGCCTCCCAACCTCGAACGCCCCCTCGATCGTCACCGCCTCGTCGCCCTCCGGGCCCTCGAGCGCAACCGGGTTGCCATCGGCGTCGATGAGCTCGAGCCGGAACTCGTGCTGCACGTTGGTCCGGTCCCAGGGGACCTGGATGTAGGCCGCGATGGCTGACGGCGTCGGGTCGGGACCGGTGATCGACCACCCGCCGCCCAGGATGTAGAGCTTCCCCTCGACGGCCTGGGCCGCATCCGCGAGCATCATCGTGACCTTCACACTGCCATCCTCGCACGGGCGCCCCACCGACCGGCGGCTATCCAGCGCCACCTATCATCCGGCGCCCGGGCGCGTAGCTCAGTGGGAGAGCGCTCGCTTCACACGCGAGAGGTCGCTGGTTCGAAACCAGCCGCGCCCATGCCGGAGGTCCCCTGCAAACGACGCATTTCCCGGCGCTTCTGCTGGCGGCGGCGAGGAGCCCTGGAAACCGCCTTCGGCGCCATTTCTGCCCATTACTGCCCAATTGGCGCCCCTGACGAGGGCCTTGAGCCGCTCTCGCTCCCCCTCGCGACGACTCATTGCGTGGGTGTAGACCCGCAGCGTGAACCGCGGGTCGGCGTGCCCGAGCTGCTGCATGACGTAGGCCGGATCCTCGCCGCAGGCCGCGAGGAGCGAGGCGAATGTGTGTCGCAGCTTGTGGGCGCTGAGTCCCTGCGGAAGCGGTGGCATCTCCCGCTCCGTGAGGAGCTCGTTGGCGCGCAGCACCACCGGCGAGAGCACGCGCTCGCGAACGTTGTCCCTAGTTCGCGGCCGGCCGGTGGCGGTTGAAAACACGAGCGCCTCGGGCTCCGTCGGCGAGGCAGCTTTATGGGTCGAAAGCTCGTCGTGAAGGACGGGGAGGATGTCCACCTGGCGCACCCCAGCCGCGGTCTTTGAGTCGCGGATTGTGAGCCGGCCGCTCGACAGGTCGACATCCCGCCAGCGAAGGCCACACGCTTCTGAAACGCGAAGCCCCGCGAAGACCATGACCGCCAGCAGCGGCCGACGGCCGGCGGTTCGCGCCGTCGGCCGTCGGTCGAGGTCAGACGCGGCATCGAGCAGAGCCGTGATCT
>VAYL01000050.1 GCA_005884305.1 Actinomycetota bacterium | reverse complement strand
GATTCGAGCGCGCCGATGCGCGCTGGGAAAGGAGAGATGAAATGACGGAGACCTGGGACATCAAGGGGGCCTGGTTCAAGAACTGCAACTGCGACCCCGGCTGCCCGTGCGACTTCAACCAAGCCCCGACCCACGGCAACTGTGAGGGCGTCATCGCGATGCGGATCGACGAGGGCCACTTCGGCGACGTCTCGCTCGACGGCCTGAAGTTCGCGGGCGCGGCCTACTGGCCCGGAAGGATCGACGAGGGCGACGGGCACATCATCCCGATCGTCGACGAGTCCGCCGACGAGCGCCAGCGCCGGGCGCTCCTCACGATCGTGAGCGGCCAGGCGGGCGGCACGATCTTCGAGATCTTCTCGGCTATGTGCCCCCACGTCCGCGAGCCGGTCTTCGCGCCGATCGACTTCGAGTTCGACATCGAATCGCGAAAGGGACGCCTGAAGGCCGGCGATCTCATCGACAGCGAGGTCGAGTCGCTCCACGGAATCGGGTCCGACGATCCCTACCGGATCCTGGTGAAGATCCCGGGCGGGTTCGAGTACACCGGACCGAACCAGGAGGCCGAGACGGCGCTGGCCAAGTCGCTGAAGGTCTCGGGCGGCGACGTCCTCGACTACGAGCATGAGAACTCCCACAGCTCGATGGCGTTCGTCGAGCACGCGGGGGAGGTGCCGGCTGCCGCTTAGCAGCTAGCTGCCGCGCTGGACTCGGATCTCCTGGTCCGCGTCCTCAGCCACCTCAGCGGGCTCCCGCTCGGCCGCACGCCGCGCGGCCGCGCCCACGAACTCCCGGAACAGCGGCTCCGGGCGCGTCGGGCGCGACTTGAACTCGGGGTGGAACTGGGAGGCGACGAAGAACGGGTGCTCCGGCAGCTCGATCACCTCGACGAGCCGCTCGTCGGGTGAGGTCCCGCTCGCCACGAGCCCGTCGTCCTCGAGCCGGCGGCGGAGCATGTTGTTGACCTCGTAGCGGTGGCGGTGGCGCTGGTAGATGACGGCCTCGCCGTAGATCTCTCGTGCCGAGGTCCCCTCGTGAAGCTTGATGGGGTCGGCGCCGAGCCGCATCGTGCCGCCCATGTCGGTGACCTCCTTCTGCTCCGGGAGCAGGTCGATAACGGGGTACGGCGTCTCGGGGTCGAACTCGGATGAGTTGGCGCCGTCCATGCCCGCAACGTGGCGGGCGAACTCGACGACGGCGATCTGCATCCCCAGGCAGACGCCGAGATACGGGATGCCGTTCTCGCGGGCGATCCGCGCCGCCCCGATCTTGCCCTCGATGCCACGCTCGCCGAACCCGCCCGGGATGAAGATGCCGTCCGCCTTCTCGAGCTCGGCGACGTCCAGGTCCTCGGAGTTCATGAGCTCGACGTCCACGTTGACCCCGTAGTGGTAGCCGCCGTGATCGAGCGCCTCGACGACCGACTTGTAGGCGTCGGCGAGCTGCACGTACTTGCCGACGAGCGCGATCCGCACGGTCCCGTGGCGCTCGTCCGCCCGCCGAATGAGCCCCTCCCACTCGGCCAGATCGGGCGCCGGCGCCTCGATCGCGAAGTGGTCGAGGATCAGGTCGTCCATGCCCTCCGCCCGCAGCACGAGCGGCACCTTGTAGATGTTGTCCACGTCGCGCGCGGAGATGACGGCCTCCTCGGGCACGCTGCCGAACAGGGCAATTTTGCGACGGATGTCGCGCTCCAGCCCGCGCTCGGAGCGGCAGACCAGCGCATGCGGCTGAACGCCGATGCGCCGCAACTCGTTGACCGAGTGCTGCGTGGGCTTGGTCTTCATCTCGCCGGCGTGGCCCACATACGGCACGAGGGTCAGGTGCACGAACATGCAGCGGCGTGGGCCGAGGTCGGTGTAGAGCTGGCGAATGGCCTCCAGGAACGGCAGCGATTCGATGTCGCCCACGGTGCCGCCGATCTCGGTGATCACGAAGTCCACCGCCTGCGACTCGGCGAGGATCAGGATCCGCTGCTTGATCTCGTCGGTGACGTGCGGGATCACCTGGACGGTGGCGCCGAGGTAATCGCCGCGGCGCTCGCGACGGATCACCGAGTTGTAGACGGCGCCGGCGGTGACGTTGGAGGACCGTGAGGTGTTCTCGTCCGTGAAGCGCTCGTAGTGGCCCAGGTCCAGGTCGGTCTCGGCCCCGTCCTCGGTGACGAACACCTCGCCATGCTGGAACGGGCTCATCGTCCCCGGGTCAACGTTGATATAGGGGTCGAACTTCTGAAGCTGGACCCGGAACCCGCGACTCACCAGCAGGCGGCCGATGGAGGCCGACGCGATGCCCTTGCCCAGTGAGGAGACGACGCCGCCGGTGACGAAGATGAACCTGGTCTCGCCGGGCTTCATCTTGAGGTCTTTGGCGAATGGCGGCTAATCAACTCTGCCGAGCGAGTCTAGAGAGCGCAGCAGCGGAACGCCGTCGATGGTTTTCGAGATCGACCTAAATTCCCCATAGATGTTGAGCGCGGCGACGACGCCGAGCGCTATGTAGCGCCCCGTCTCCCCCAGGGTCACCAGGAGCGCGACCCCGGCGAGCGCCCCGACGAGGTTCGCCCCGGTGTCCCCGAGCATCGCCCGCTCGCGAAGGGTGTAGGCGGCGACGACGAGGACCGGTCCGATGAAGATGCCCAGCAGCCTGAGCGGCTCGGCGGTCAATGCCCCGACGCACAGGGCGGCCAGGAGCGCGACGAAGACCTTCTCCACCCGGCCCGGCCGCAGGTCGAGGAGGTTGAAGAGGTTCGTCGTGAGAAGCAGCAGGAGCAGATCCGTGATGTAGGCGAAGTCGCGATCGCCCAACCCCGACGTGGCGTAGGCGGCGAGCGCGAGCGCGCCGATGGCCTTAATGGCGCCGGTGGAGAACCTCCCGGCGGCGATCGCGCGCGCGTGCCCGCGCCAGCCCCGCGGCGCGGACTCATTAGCGCCTAGCGCGTCGTCGAGCAGTCCCAGGAGCGCGACCCCGAGCACGTACAGCGCCCAGCGCCGTAGATCGGGGTCGAGCAGATCGAGGTCCGCACGATCGTCGAGGATCGCGAGCGGCGCGAGCGCGATGAGCGAGCAGGCGACCAGGACGGCGCCGGCGGGGAAGGCAACGCGCCGCCCCCTGTAGTTGTCGCGCGCCAGGCCGGTGCGGCGCATGTCCGCAATCCACGGTCCCACGAAGGCCGCGGCAACGACGAACGAAAGCGCGAGCCCGATCAGCCTCACGGGAGGCCGCCGGCCGTGAACACCGACGGCTGCGGGAGGCGAGGCAGCAGCCGGTCGGCCGTGGGCTTGATGCCGTAGTTGCCCTCGCTCCCGTTGAGCGCATACACCAGCGCCACGCGGCCGGAGATCAAATCGATGCTGTCCACGGTTGCGGTCACGCCGGCGCTGTTGAAGAACCCGATCTGCGACGGATCGGCGTCGGAGCGCTCGACGCCGACGACGGGGATCGCCCCGTTCGACTCCAGGCCGTCCAGGAGACCCGATTCGAGCGCGCCGGTCTCGGCCGCCTGGTGGGGGTTCAGGTCATCAGGCTGGTCCCGAATGACGATGGCCGCGTCGATGCCGCCAGGGCGGCCACTGACCTGAGTCAGCATCGAGCCCCGAAGGCGCTTGTAGGACGAGCCGCCGACCACGAGTGACTGCCCGAGCCTTCGTGCGACCGCGGTGAGGGCCGTGCGGTCGCGAGGGGCCTTGCTCCCCTGGCTGCCCTGTGGGGACGCCGCGGCGATCGCAGCGAGGTTCGGCGGCTCGCGGACCACAGCGACCTCGCCCAGTGCTGCCCCACTCGGGCTGTCCGGACCCACGACGGCCTGAACGTCGCCCTTGAGATCGTCAGGCAGGCTGCCGAGCGCCACCACCGCGATGCGATCCCCCTCGAGCACCCTTCCGGCGAGCGCGGGATAGACCTGCTGCTCGAAATCGGTGTGGCGGTTGAGCTGGCCTTGCAGGTCGTCGGCCCGGCCGCGCGCGGCCGACAGATCGCTCTTCAGGCTCTGCTCGAGGCCCTTCGTGGTGTTGGAGACGACGTTGTGCCCCAGCCCGACCCCGATCAGGATCCCGATGGCCAGCGCCAGGAAGACAGCTGCGAGCGACGCGGCGTGATAGCGCCCTGAATACCCCATATCCAGCCGTCGAGGATAGGAGTTACCGACTCCCAGGCGGTCGTTGTCGGATTAGTTGCACATATCGCAACTAATCCGACAATCGCGGTTCAGATGCCGAGGATGATCTTCAGCTTCAGCCAGACCAGGTCGAAGAGATCGGTCAGCGCCGGGGTGTTCACGATCACGATCGTCAGCAGCACGAGCGCCGCGACGAAGAAGAGCGCGAGCTGCCTGCCCGTGACACCCGGGTTGTAGAGGCGGCTCACGCCCTTGGCGTCGACCAGCAGCTCGCCGACCCGCAGCCGGGTCAGGAAGGTCGAGGACATGCCCGCGCGGCTTCGCTCCAGGAACTCGACCAGGTTGAAGTGGGCGCCGACGCTGACGATGAGCCCCGCGCCCTTCTCGTGCGCGAGCAGCATCGCGACGTCCTGGCTCGTGCCGACCGACCGCACCACCTTGTGATCGAGGTCCATGCGCTCGAGGCGATCGGCGCCGGGTGCGCGCCCATCGGGGTAGGCGTGCACGATCAGCTCTGCCCCTGAGCGCAGCGCCTCGTCGCTGGCGGAGTCCATGTCGCCGAGGACGACGTCGGGCTTCCATCCCGCTTCGAGCAGGGCGTCAGAGCCGCCGTCAACCCCGACGAGCAGCGGGCGGACGCCCCGGATGTAGGGAGCGAGCGCTCGCAGGTCCTTGCGGTAGGTGCTTCCCCGGACCACGATCAGGACGTGGCGGTCGCGGAACTTCGTCCGGGTGCGTGGGACGTCGATGCCTCCGGCGAGCAACGCGCCCTCATCGCGCAGATGCGTAACGGTGTTCTCGGCGAAGTCGGCGAGCGCGGCGTCGATCCGGTGGCGATGCTCAGTGAGCTGCTCGGCCAGCGCCGCCACCGATAGGACCCTGCCCGAGGTCAGCATCGTTCCGTTGCGGCGGACGTCCCCCCCGGAGATCGCGATCACGTCGCCATCGCGAAGCTCGTCAAAGAGCGCGGCGCCCGCCGCCTCGATCAGGCGCACCCCGGCCTGGGCGAGGGTGAGCGGCCCACCGTTCGGATAGCGGCCCGTCGAGAACGGGGCGACGTTGATCACGGCCCGAACGCGCGTCGCGACGAGGTCCTCGGCGGCGATTCGATCGAGATCCTCGTGGTCGATGATCGCGATATCGGGCGCATCCAGGCGCCTGACCAGCTCCTTGGTGCGCTTGCCCAGGCGGGCGGCCCCCGTGATGGTCGCCTCTGGATCCGCGGGATCGTGGCGCCGCCTGCGAAGCAGGCTGCGCGTTCGGCTGCGCACCGAGCTCTCCATGGCGTCTGATTATCCGCGCAGCGGTGGCCTTATGCGGCGTCGCGTAGCGCTTCGATCTCGCGCTGGCTTGCGAGCCTGCGCAGCGCCTGGGCCTCCAGGCGCTCCACCTGCCGGCCCGGGATGCCGAGCTGGCGCCCGGTTTCGCGGATCGTCGTGGGCTCGTTCCCGTTGATGCCGTAGCGGCGTTTGACCACCTCGCGTTCGTCGTCGGGGAGGTGTGAGACGGCGCGGTGCAGCGTCTGCTCCTCGAAAGTCACGCTGACCTCCTGCTCGGGCGGCGCCTGATCGCTCGGCAGCAACGCGCCCAGCGACGTGCCCTCCTCCTCCCCGACCGGGCGATCGAGGCTTGTGACCACGCGGCTCGCGCTGCGGATGCGGTCGAGCTCCTCGGGATCGATCTTGGCGCGCTGCGCGACTTCCTCGTCGGTCGGCTCGCGGCCCAGCTCCGTCGCCAGCTCGCGTTCCACGCGCGCAACGCGACGCTCGTGCTGGGCAAGCTCGGTCGGCACTCGGATGACCCGCGCCTTCTGCTCGAGACCGCGCTGGATCGCCTGGCGAATCCAAAACGTCGCGTAGGTCGAGAACTTGTATCCGCGGCGCCAATCGAACTTCTCCGCCGCGCGGATCAACCCGAGGATCCCCTCCTGGATCAGGTCGAGCAGCGAGAGTCCCTGCCCCTGGTAGCGCTTTGCGTTCGCGACAACCAGGCGCAGGTTCGAGTTGATCATCCGCTCCTTCGCTCGGAGGTCGCCGCGCTCGACCGCCTTCGCCAGCTCGATTTCCTCGTCCTTTGTGAGGAGCGGATATCGCCGCGCCTCGTTCATGAACAGCTGCAGCGCGTCGGTGGTGGTACCGGCGAGCTCCTCGGGCTCGAAGCGGGTCGACTCCACCCCGTCTCGGCCGCAGTCGTCGCGGAGGTCGATCCCCCGCGAGTCGAGCTCCTCATGCAGCGTCTGCGCCGCGTCGTCGGGCAGCTCGAGCTCCCTGACGGCCTCACTTAGATCCGATAGCTCGACGCACCCCTCACGCCGGCCGCGCTCCAATAGTTCGCGCAGCGGGGGCTGGTCGAAGTCGAGCTGGACCGCGGTCTCGATCATGCGTCCTCGGGCTCGTCCGGCGGCTCCTCCTCGCGGGCGGTGGAGCCGAGCTGGTCCGGCTCAGAGTACTCCGCCTGCGGGTCCTCGGCCTCGGGCTCGCCGGCCTCGGTGGGCGGGTAATGCCCCTCCCC
>VAYL01000049.1:673-7613 GCA_005884305.1 Actinomycetota bacterium | reverse complement strand
CCGGTCGCCCCTCGATCCACTCCCAGGTGGCCGCGCAGTGCGGGCAGGCGAGGTCCATGTAGACGATCGCCTCGCGGCCATCCCCGCGCACATGGTCGTCCGCCGCCCGCTCGGGGACGCGCGCGCTGGTGAGGTCAGGCGCCATTTTCGAGGCCCAGGTCGGCGCGCGCCGCGGCCTCGTCGTCGAAGGCGCGGGAGTAAATGAGCTGCTCGTCGCGGATCCGGAACGCGTAGAAGACGACCCTGTCCACCTCGGCGCCGCTGCCCGCGCCACGGCCCTGGAAGCGCGCTCGAGCCACCACTCGCTCGTCATCGATATAGAGGATCTCCTCAAGCCGAACCGTGAGCTCGTCCCATGCGGATCGAAACTGCTTCCAAAGCGCCTCGATCTCATCGCGCCCCCTCAGGACCTCCTTTGGCGCCGGTAGGTCGGGAAGGCGAAACACCACGTGCCACTCGACATCTGGGTGCATCCTCTCGAGGGACTCGCCCAGGTCGCCGCGGCTGAAGGCTTCGAGGCCCTCGCGAATGAGCTGAACGTTCCGCTCGGTCGCGTTCACCCCGTGGCTTCGAGTGCGTCGAAGATCAGGTTGGCGCCCGGGATCTCGAGCGGCGTCGGCGACTCGTGAACCCATCGCACAATGCCGTCCTCGTCGATCAGCACGAGCGAACGATTGCCGTGGCCGACCTCGTCGATGTACGCGCCGTAGGCGCGAATGACCTCCCCCTTCGGCTCGAAGTCGGACAGCAACGTCATTGAAAGGCCCAGCCGCTCGCGAAAGGCACGGTGCGCCCAGGACGAGTCGACGCTGATGCCGAGCAGGGTCGCCCCCGCTGCGTCGATCTGCGGCACCACCTCCTGGTACACCGAGAGCTGGTCCGTACACACCGGGCTGAAGTCGAGCGGATAGAAGACGAGGACGACCTTGCGGCCGCGGAAGTCCGCGAGTGAGACCTCGTTGCCCTCGTGGTCGGGAAGCGAGAAGTCGGGTGCCCTCTCGCCTGCAGCTATCACGAAGGGAGGGCTAGCGACGCAGGCCGAGGTCCGAGACGACCTTGCGGTAACGGTCGAGGTCCGCGCTCTCCAGGTAGCGCAGCAGGCGGCGGCGCTTGCCGACCATCATCAGGAGGCCGCGGCGGGAATGATGGTCCTTGCCGTGCTGGCGCAGGTGCTCGGTCAGGTGGTTGATGCGCTCCGTGAGCAGCGCGATCTGGACCTCGGCGGAGCCGGTGTCGCCGTCCTTTTGGCCGTACTGGCCGATGAGCTCCTGCTTTTTTTCCTTCGTCAAAGGCATCATGTATTCCGGTGAGGAGCTTTAGCTCCGAAACTGGCTGGTGCCGTTAGGGATGGTCAAGGGGGAGTGAAGCTAGCACAGAGCTCTCGGGCCTCCTCGACGTCTCGGTGCATCTGCGCAATGAGGTCCTCGACGCTCGGAAATCGCCGCTCGCCGCGCAATCGGGCGACGAACGCGATGCGAAGCGTCTTGCCGTACAGGTCGCCGTCGAAGTCGATGAGGTACGCCTCGATCAGGAGCCCGCGCCCGGTCTCGAAGGTCGGGCGGATGCCCACGTTGACCGCTGCCGGCTGGCCGTTTGCAAAGGCGGCGTACACGCCATGACCGGGCGTCGCGAGGTCGTCGGGCGGCACGAGGTTCGCCGTCGGAAACCCCAGCGTGCGGCCCCGTCCGTCCCCCTCCACCACCGGGCCCTCGAAGAGGAACGGAGCGCCGAGGCAGCGGTTGGCGACATCTATCTCCCCCGCCGCGATCAGCGACCGGACCCGGCTCGAGGAGACGATCTCGCCGTCGACCTCCACCAGCGGGACCACGCGTGCCTCGAACTCGTCGCGGGAGGCCAGCATCTCGGGGTCGCCCTTCGCCTTCGCGCCGAAGCGGAAGTTCTCCCCCACCGAGACCTTCTCGGCCCCCAGCGTCTCCACGAGGATCCGGCGGCAGAAGTCCTCGGCGGGAATGGTCGAGAACTCGCGGTTGAACGGGATGACCACCAGCTCCTCGACCCGAAGGCCCTCGATGACGTCGCGCTTGATCTCGAACGGCATGATGAGCTTCGGCGTGGCGTCGGGATGAAGGATCCGCAGCGGGTGCGGCTCGAAGGTGAGCACCGTGTCGGCGCGGTCGATCACCTGACGGTGCCCCACGTGGACGCCGTCGAAGGTCCCGATGGCGACGTGCCGAGGGCGGCGCTCGGCATCGGGAAGTGACGTGACCTTGATGCTCACGGCGGGAAGCCTTTCACGCCGCCTCGGAGATCAGCGCCAACGCTTCGGCGAGCGGAAGCAACGTATCAGCGTCCTCCACGCGGAACGGTCCGATCGCGGTCCGCCGGAGCGAGTCGCAGTAAGCGTCGCCCAGGTCCGCGATCAGGCTCCGGACGTAGGTGCCCGAGGAACACTCGATCTCAAACTCGGCCCGGTCCCCCCGCCGCCAGATCTGATCGAATCGATACACGGTCACCTGGCGCTCGGGAACCTCGACCTCCTCCCCCCGGCGGGCCCGCTTGTACGCCCGCACCCCGCCCACCTTGACCGCCGAGTAAACCGGCGGGCGCTGCCTGATCTCTCCCACCGGAAGCTCAAGCGGGTCCGGCGCGATCACCCCCGTCTCTGCGATCTCGCCATCGGGATCGCCCGTCGTCGAGATCGCGCCGAACCTGGCCACAGCGACGTACGTCTTCCGCAGGGCCATGAACTGCGCCTGGCACCGGGTGGCCTCGCGTCCCAGGAGGAGGAGGAGCAGGCCGGTCGCGAACGGGTCCAGCGTCCCGGCGTGCCCGGTCTTCTGCCCTCGCTCGCGCCGCACGCGCGCCACGACATCGTGGGAGGTGATCCCGGCGGGCTTGTCGACGAGCAGCACGCCCGGCTCGGGAGCGTCAGCGCTCACCTGCAGCCTCCCGCTAGGAGTTGCCGAGCTGCGCCTTGACCTCGGTGCAGAGGATCTTGAGGAGCTCGTCGTACGTGAGGTCGGTCGAGAACCCTGCCGCCCGGCGATGGCCGCCGCCGCCATAGCGCTGAGCGATGGCCGAGACGTCGACCCTGCCGGTGGCCGAGCGCAGGCTCACCTTGCGCGCGTGCGGGCCGCCATCGGTCTTGTCGCGGATCATCGCCGCGACCTCCGCGCACTCCAACGCGCGCACGTGGTCGATGATTCCCTCGGTCAGCGACTCGTCCGAACCGGTCTCGCCGTAGTCCTCCGCCGCGATGTACGTCACTGCGAGCTTGCAGTCGTCGACGCGCTCGATCCGCTGAAGCGCGCGGGCAACCAGGTGTAGCTTCTCGAGCGGGACCCGCTCGTACAGGCGGCGGTAGATGTCGTGGACGTCGACCCCGGCCTCGATGAGCTCGGCCGCCATCCGGTGAGCGTCGGGGCCCGTGTTCTCGTACATGAACCGGCCGGTGTCGGTGATCAAGCCGACGTACAGCGCGGTCGCGATCTCCGGGGTAATGTCAGCACCGAGGAGCCTGGCGACGCGGAAGACGATCTCCGCGGTGCACGAGGCCCTCGTATCGACCAGGTTCAGCGTGCCGAACCGGGTGTTGTCGTGGTGGTGGTCGAGGTTCAGGATCTTTGCGTCGTCCCGCCGAAGGAAGTCCACCGGCATGCGGTCGATATTTCCGCAATCGAGGAAGACGAGGACGCGGTCAACGACGTCCACCGGCGGCTCATGGAAGACCTCCTCCAGCGGCAGGAAGCGGTACTCGACGGGCAGCGGGAACTCCTTCGCCGCCAGGAACATCACCGAGTCCTTACCGAGCTGCTGAAGCAGCTTGTGGGTCGCGAGCAGCGAGCCCAGCGCGTCGCCGTCGGGGCCCTCGTGAGTCGTCAGCAGAAACCTGTCGGCGGACCTGAGCTCCTGGGCCACATCGGCCAGCGTCGCCTCGGAGCGCTGTGCCATTGCCGCAGGAGCCTCATTCATCCTCGAGCAACCTCGAGATCCGCACGCCGCGCTCCGGTGTGTCGTCGTAGTGGAAGGTCAGGGTGGGCGTGCGCTTGATGCGGGTCTCGCGCGCGATCGCGGACTGGAGCACCCCATGCGATGACCGAAGCCCGGCCAGACTGGCCTCGCGCTCGGTCTCGCCGCCGAGCACGCTCACGTACACGCGCGCCGAGCGCAGGTCGGGGCTTGTGTCCACGGAGGTCACGGTCACGAATCCAATGCGGGGGTCCTCGAGCTCAGTAGCGATCGCGGACCCAATCACTTCGCGCATGAGCTCGTTGACCCTTCTCATGCGCTGGGCCATCGGCGGGCGACTCTAGCGCAACCGCTCCCGCGGCTCGGAACTTCTCACCCGCGAATGTCGCTGAGGCTCAAGAGGTCTCGATCAAAGGCGGAGCCATCGGGGCACCGCGATTCGACGAACCGCTGAAGGTCGTCCGCACGCCTGCCGACCTCGCTGTCTCCGACCAGCGCGCAGACGAGTGTCGTGCGCTGCCAGGTGTCGTGCCCGTCGACCTCGGCGACCGAGGCGCCAAACCGCTGCCGAAGCTGCGCTTTCAGCGAATGCAGGACCTTGCGCTTGCCCTTCAGGTCGTGCGACTCGTTGAGGTGCAGGCGCACCTCGACGACGCAGAGGTACGTGGCCACGCACCCAGGATAGGCCGGTGCGCGCCCCGAAACGACGAAGGCATGTGGAGCCGCGCTCCCGGTGATCCGGGTCGCAAGTGGCGACGGCCTCGCTGGCGAAGCCCGTGCCTACTTGCCCTCCAACCGCCTGGGTCGCCAGGCGGGCGGGGCGCCTACTCCAGCGTCTGTTCGACTTGGCGGGTCTCGAAGAACTCGAGGACGTCGTCCACCTTCACGTCCTGGTAGCCCTCGAGCACGATGCCGCACTCAAGGCCCTCGTCGACCTCCTGGACGTTGTCCTTGAAGCGGCGGAGCGAGCCGACTCGTCCGGTCCAGACCACGGTGCCTTCCCGCACTAGGCGCACCTGGGCGGTCCGGGTGACCCGGCCATCGGTGACGAGGCAGCCGGCGATCGTGCCGACTCGGGAGGCTCGGAAGAGCTCCTTGACCTCGGCCTGCCCGAGCGCTTCCTCGACCTCCTCGGGCTCGAGCATTCCCTCCAGCGCGGCGCGCAGGTCCTCGGTGACCTTGTAGATCACGGAGTAGGTGCGGATCTCGACGCCCTCGCGCTCGGCGGCGCGGCGGGCATCCGCGAGCGGCCGGACGTTGAAGCCGATGATGACCGCGTCGGAGGCCGCCGCGAGCATCACGTCGGATTCCGTGATACCCCCAGGCGCGGCGTGGATCACGTCCACCACGATCCGCTCCTGTGGGAGCTTGGCGATCTCGTCCTGGAGCGCCTCGAGTGAGCCCGACACGTCGGCCTTGAGCACGACTGCGAGCTCCTTGACCTCGCCCTCGGTGGCCTTCGAGAAGACCTCCTCGAGGCTGACCTTACGAGCCTGCTGGCGGGCCAGCGACTCTGCCTTGAGGCGGTGGCTGCGCTGCTGTGCAAGCTGGCGCGCGCGGCGCTCGTTCTCGACCACTTCGAACCGCTCGCCGGCCTCGGACACGTCGTCCATCCCGAGGATCTCGGCGGGATCGCCCGGTCCGGCCGATTCCGTGCGGGCTCCGGTGAAGTCGAGCATCGCGCGGACCTTGCCCCACGTGGACCCGGCGACGACCGAATCGCCGACGGTGATGGTGCCGCGCTGGACGAGCACGGTCGCGACCGGGCCGCGCCCAGGATCGAGGTGAGACTCGATGACGTACCCCGACGCAGGCGCCTTGGGATTGGCTTTGAGCTCCTCGAGCTCGGCGGCGAGGCCGATCATCTCGATCAGGCTGTCGAGGCCCTCCTTGGTCTTTGCGGAGACGTCGACGAAGATGGTCTCACCGCCCCAGTCCTCGGGCGTCAGGCCCTGGGAGGCGAGCTCGTTGCGAACCCGGTCGGGCTGCGCGTCCGGGCGATCGATCTTGTTGACCGCCACGAGGATCGGTACGCCTGCGGCCTTGGCGTGATCG
The DNA here is from genome assembly GCA_005884305.1 of Actinomycetota bacterium. Lineage (GTDB taxonomy): Bacteria > Actinomycetota > Thermoleophilia > Solirubrobacterales > 70-9 > AC-56. The sequence goes on along the minus strand of VAYL01000049.1, from coordinate 1,628 downwards.
ATGGCCTCAACCGTCTGCGGCATCACACCGTCGTCGGCCGCGACGACGATGACGGCGAGGTCCGTGACCTTCGCGCCCCGAGCGCGCATGGCGGTGAACGCCTCGTGGCCGGGAGTGTCGAGGAAGGTGATCCGGTTCCCGTTCTGGTGGACCTGGTAGGCGCCGATGTGCTGCGTGATCCCGCCGGCCTCACCGGCGGCGACCTCGGTCTCGCGAATCGCGTCGAGCAGCGACGTCTTTCCGTGGTCGACGTGGCCCATGATCGTCACGACCGGTGCGCGCAGCACCGCGTTCGGATCGATCTCTTCCTCGTCTACTCCACCGGACAGATGTGCCTCTTCTGGTCCAACGCTTGGGCCAGGGCCATGACCGTCTCGTCGGGAAGGGTCTGGGTGAGCGTCGCCATCTCGCCCAGTTCCATCAGCTTCTTGATCACTTCGGCGCTACCCAGGCTCAGGCTCTCGGCCACCTCTCGAACGGTGGCTCCCGACGCGATCTTCGTCGCCTCGGGCTCCGGGGCCTCACTGAGGGGCTTGACCGGCGGCTCTTCGAGGAGCGGCCTGCGTCGCCGTCCCCCACGACGCCTGGGCGGTCGATGAGGCGGAGCCTGCGGCATGTGCTCGCGGCGTGACGCCTGGGAGTCGATGACGACTCGGCGTCGCTTGCGCCCGGTTCCGCCGCCTCCGGGAGGAGCGCCGCCACCTGCGCGCCGCGAGGGTGCGGCCGGCTGGGAAGGCTTCTTCGCGCCATCGGAGCCTTCCGCCCGTGGCGCGGCTTTGGTCTCGGCAGGCTTCGCGGGCTGAGCAGCGGGCTTTTGGTCGGCGCCGCCCGCGCCATCGGCGCCGGCCGCCTGAAGCGCCTTCAGGGCATCGGTCTCCTCGACGCTGGACTGGGCGACCTTGGCCTCGATGCCGGCCGCCTTCAGCGCCGCGAGAACCTCCTTGCTGGTCAGGCC
>VAYL01000049.1:0-600 GCA_005884305.1 Actinomycetota bacterium | reverse complement strand
CATTTGCCCCACCGCCGGGGTTGGCGCCCACCGAAGCGGTCTCTGACTCGGGCTCCTCGGCCTCGGTGGCGGCGTCCTCCGCCAGAGCCTTCTCGGGCTCCTCGACTGACTCCGCCTCGGGCTCCTCGGACTCCTCCTCGCCGTTCCCGGAGTCCTCCTCGTCGCCGTCGCCGCCGTCAGCGGGCGCGGCAGCCTCCTCGGCCTCAGCGCTCTCGGCGGCCTCCCTCTCGGCTTCCTCGAGCTCCTGCTCGGCCTCGCCGACGTCGGCTTCGGCCTGCTCGGTGGCCTCTTCGAGCTCCTGCTCGGCTTCCTCGCGCGCCTCCTGGGCCTCCTCGACCTCGGTCTCAGCGCCCTCGGGCTCCTCGGTCTCGCCCTGCTCGAAGGCAGCGGTCGCCCGCTCCACGAGCGGGCGCACCTGAGCCTCGTCGGCGTTCGCATCGGCGAGCGTCGCGATGTCCTCGTCGGAGAGTGGACTGACGACGGTGACCTGGTTGGTGTCGAAGCGGGCGAGCGCCTGATGCTGCGGCAGGCCGCAGTAGCGCGAGCCCTGAAGCGAGGCATTCGGGCAGCGGCGCCCGGCTGAGAGGACGGCGGCGCAGC
>VAYL01000048.1:16448-18138 GCA_005884305.1 Actinomycetota bacterium | reverse complement strand
CACCGTCGACTACAAGAAGGCAGATGGCTCTCCGGTGGTGGACGTGGACGGCACAACGCCGTGCGGCCCCTTCGTGCTGAACAGCGGAGGGCCCGCGGGCTAGGTAATGGGGCGTCCGGTCGCGTCGCATCGCGACGAGGCCGCGATCGGAGCCTGGCTGCGCTCTCGCTCCATCGTCTGAAGGCTGTCGCGCATGGCGCTCGGCTGGATGGAGCCCTCGTGGTTGCCGAACGGGTGGTTGAGGTAGGCGACCATCAGGAGACTCGCGGTCACCGCGGTCGTCGCCGAGGTGATCATCACCCACTGGGGGAGTCGCCGTTCGCGGCGGTCGGCGAACAGGAACACGTAGCCGATCACCACCGCGCCGGCCGCGATCAGCAGGAGCCAGATCGCCGCCGGGACGAAGTTCGAGGCCTCGGCCAACCGTCCACGGCGTCCGCGTTGAAGCGCGTCGGTCGCCGTGAACCAGCTCTGCTCGGCCCCTGACGCCACCGCTCCCCGCAGGCGCGCGCGCTCGAAGTTCCGCGCCGCCTGCGAGGCCCAGTCCTCCACGAGCGGGCTCGAGCGCTGGCCGCCCATCGCCGGCCACTCGAGGTTGATGACCGAGCGCGCGTAGCAGACGACGTCTCCCTGAAGCACGTCGCGGTCGGTGGGCGGCAGCTGCTCCGCTATGTGAAAGAGCCCGATGGCCGCGACGGCCTCGTCCTGGGAGCTGGAGCGGGCGGTCTCATAGCTCTGGAAGGCGAGCAGGAACACGAAGCCGACGAGCACCGCGTAAACCGTTCCGGTCACCGCAAGCACGCCGGCGGCAAGCTGCGAGTCGCGAAAGTGGCTCTCGGCTGCCAGCCTGCGCCGGAGCGCGAGCATGATCGTCACCGCGACCGCGTTTGCTGCGACGAGGATCACGATGATCTCCCAAAGATCCACGGCCGGGCATCTAATCAGCGGGCGCCGATTCTCAAGCTCAACGAGAACCGGCCGATAGGGTCAACGTATGGAGACGCGAACCGAGCGAATCGTGCTCGAGACCCACCGTCACCGCATCGTCGGCGACGTCACGCTGCCGCGCGAGGGCTACCGCAGCCGCCTATCCGATTATCTGAATCGGGGCGACCTGGACTTCATCCCGATCGTCAACGCGGAGCTCGAGCCGCTGAACGGCGGCGCGCCCGAGTCGAGGTCGTTCGTGGCGGTCGCCCGTACTCACGTCCAGCTTGCGTTTCCCTACGAGCCTGGCGCCTAGACCGCCGGCCCGGTTTCCCGCTTTTCGGCGAGGGGTAATCTCGATGACATGGCGCTCGAGAGCACCGACGCCGCTGCCGCCGGCACGCTGACGTTCGGCGGCGATCTCGAGGTGCGCCGCCTCGGCTTTGGCGCCATGCGGATCACGGGGGACGGGATCTGGGGGCCGCCGGACGATCGCGAGGAGGCCAAGGCGGTGCTTCGGCGCGCGGTCGATCTCGGGGTGGACTTCATCGACACTGCGAACTCCTACGGACCCGACGTCAGCGAGGAGCTGATCGCCGAGGCCCTTCACCCTTACCCGGGCGGACTCATGATCGCCACCAAGGGCGGCCTCACCCGATCCGGTCCCGGCCAGTGGACTCCAGACTGCCGGCCCGAGAGCCTGCGGGAAGCATGTGAGGGCAGCCTGCGCCGCCTGCGACTCGAGCGGATCGACGTCTATCAG
>VAYL01000048.1:15824-16407 GCA_005884305.1 Actinomycetota bacterium | reverse complement strand
GTGGGCGCGCTGATCGAGCTTCGGGACGAGGGGAAGATCGCCCACATCGGCCTGTCGAACGTCAACACCGAACAGCTCGCCCGGGCTCGGGAGATGATCCCGATCGTCTCGGTGCAGAACCGCTTCAGCCTCGAGGGCCGCTCATCCGAGCCCGTGCTCCAGGAGTGCGAGATCCAGGGGATCGTCTTCATCCCCTGGTTCCCGCTCGGGGCGGGGTCGCTCTCCGCAGACGGCCCGATCGCCCGGGTGGCCGAAGCGCACGACGCCTCCCCGTTCCAGGTCGCGATCGCCTGGCTGCTGGCCCGGTCGCCGGTGATGCTGCCGATACCCGGCACGTCGTCGGTCGAGCACCTGGAGGAGAACGTCGCCGCCGCAAGCCTGCGCCTCGCGCAGGAGGAGTTCGAGGCGCTGGCGGCGCTCGGGGCGGAGTAGCGACCGCCCGGGCCGCTCACCGCTGCTGGCGGGTACGGGCAAGTAAGGCAACGGTCACAGTTGCGCGAGCGCTGCGTGCGCTTTAGCGCGTGTTTCGTGCCACCCGCCCAGGGGTGACCGACATTTGGGTCCGATACGGACCCGAGAGTCG
>VAYL01000048.1:15240-15797 GCA_005884305.1 Actinomycetota bacterium | reverse complement strand
CGCGGTGGGCTCGGGCCCTAGGGCGTAAGGACGATCTTCAGCGCCTCGCGGCGGTCGTAGATCTCGTAGGCCTCCGGCGCGTCGTCGAGGGTCATGTGGTGGGTGACCAGCGGGGTTGGGTCGATCACGCCGGCCGAGAGCATCGCGAGCACGCGGTCCAGGTGGCCGATGACGTTGGCGTGTCCTGTGCGCCAGCGCAATGCCTTGATCCACACGACGCCCATGTGCACCTCGGCGCGCTCCGCGTAGACGCCGATCACCGACACCGTGCCCGCCTTGCGCGCCAGCCGGCAGGCGAGGTCCAGGGCGTCGGGATGGCCGACGGCGTCCACCGACAGGTCGACGCCGCGACCCTCGGTGAGCTCCTTGACCCGGTCGCGCGGGCTCTCCTCTGTCAGATGGACCGGCACGGCCCCGAACGACTCCGCCATGCGCAGGCGATCCTCGACCGTGTCGACGGCGATGACCCGCGAAGCGCCCGAGGCCTTCGCCACCTGAACGGCGCACAGCCCGACGGGCCCCAGCCCGAGGACGGCGACGGTGGCGCCCGGCTCGAG
>VAYL01000048.1:8496-15227 GCA_005884305.1 Actinomycetota bacterium | reverse complement strand
CCACGTCGCCGGCGAACAGGGCGACGTCGTTGGAGAGCCCCTCGGGAACCCGCCGCAGGGTGAGGTTGGCGTTTGGCACGAGGACGAGGTCCGCTTGGGCGCCCTGTAGCGACCCCAGCGTGGCGCCGTGGCCGAACACCCGGCTCGAATCGCACTTGTGGTACTCCCCGCGCCGGCAGTGAAAGCAGGCGCCGCACGCGGTGCAGTACGTGCCCAGCACGCGGTCGCCGACCGCCACCTCACCGACGGCATCACCGGCCGCGACCACGGTCCCGACGTACTCGTGGCCGATCACGAACCCCGGCTCGATCGCGACGCGCCCGTGGTAGATGTGGAGGTCGGAGCCGCAGATCCCCGTCGCCTCGACCCGGACGACCGCGTCATCGGCGGCGGCGGGCTCCGGGTCCGGGCGCTCGTCAAGCCGTACCTCGCCCGGCGCTTGGAAGGTCACGGCACGCACGGCGCCGCAGGATATGCACTCCCAGCGCACCGGACGTCGGCGCCCCATGCCCCGGCTCGCGAGGTGGCGGGTCGCAGGGTCTACTCTGACTCCGGAAGGAGTCGGCCACGCTCGGAAGCCCGGGCCACACCTCACGATCAACGCGCCGCCGGTGGCGCCGGCGGCTCACGGTCGTCGCCGTCGCGATCGGCGCGGGGGCTGTGATCGCACTTGCGGCGATCGGCGGAACCGGCGCGAGCCGCGACCGGCCGGCGGTCCCGATGCTGCGTGGCCCGCATGTGAGGGTCGAGACACGGCTCCAACCGATGGCACGCACGATTGCCAGGCGAGTGGAACGGTTGCGGGGGCTGCGGTTCGATCGCCCGCCTCGGGTGGTCGTCATGGGCGAGGACAGGCTCGCCAAGGTGGGGCGCAGCCTCGCGCGGAGGGCACAGCGGCTGGAGCGCATGCATCCCGTCCGGCTCGGGGCGAGGCGCCGGCTCGAGCGCGCGAGCGTCGCCCTCGACCAGCTCGCCGGACTCCTGCCGCCCGAGTCGGGATTCGGCCCGGACACGAGGCCCACCGGGCTGGACCGGATCGGCGGGGCCTTCGACTATCCGCGCAACCGCATCATCGTGGTGCCGACAATCATCGGTACTCGCGTCCAGCTCGAGTACACGCTGGCTCACGAGTTCACCCACGCCCTCGAGAGCCAGCACTTCAACCTGCGCCTCGGCACCCTCACCCACCCCAGCGAGGCGGCGTCCGCCCGCCGCGCTGTGGTCGAGGGGTCCGCAACGCTCGTCCAGGACCTCTATCAGCACCGTTATCTACACGACGATGTGCCGCTCGGCGAACGCATCGACGGCGCCAGGAGCCTGATCGGGTCGAACCCGGAGCCGTACGCGATCAACGCGCAGGCGGTCTTCGATTACGTGGACGGCGCCGAATTCATGCTCCATCTCTACCGGCGTGCGGGTGGTTGGGACCTCGTGAACCGGGCACTCCAGAGCCCGCCGCCCGACAGCACCCAGATCCTTCATCCCAACCTCTGGCCCGGCACCGCCCGCCAGGTTCCGGTGCGGCTCGGCATCGCCAGCCGACTTCGAAGCGGCTGGCACCGGATCGGCGGCGGCCCCGCCGGAGAGGAGCGGGCGCTCGTGATCCTGCTGGCTGGTGCGCTGGGCAGCGAGGCCGAGACCGGCGCTTCCGGATGGCGCGGTGGGCGGTTCGCCGTCTGGCAACCGCGCTCATCGCGGCGCCAATGCACCGGCCCGGGGTGTGTCACCGGGGACGTCGGCGTCGTCGCGTTCCGCTGGCGGCATCGCGACGATGCATCGCAGTTCCGCCTGGCGGTCCCGGCCTACACGACGCTGGGGCTTTTCGCCCAGGTCTTGAGCCGTCGAGCCTGGAAGCTCAGCGACGGCTACGTCGCGCTCGGCACCGCGCCGAGAGGCTCGGCGCTCGCCTTCGCGCCCCACCGCCATCTTGCAGACTGGCTGGCCACCCGGTCGGCTAGGAGCGCTTCGGCTTATGATGTTCAGAGTGAGCGGCGAGGTCCGACTCGGGCTCGCCAGGGGTAGCGAGGATGGGCAACACAGCGTGAACTCCACGAGAGGCATCTAGGCCTTGGAGGCGAGTGAGCTTCGCGAGCAACCGGCCGGCACCGCGGTAGGCGCCGGCGCGGAGCTCGTTGAGCTCGATCCGACCCTGATCGCCGCTCGCTCGCCGTGGCAGCTCTTCTGGCGGCGCTTCAAGGACGACAAGCTCGCGCTGGCCTCGCTCGTGTTCCTGGTGCTCGTGATCCTGATCGCGATCTTCGCCCCGCTCGTCGTGAAGATCCTGGGAGCGCCCAACCCGGATACCCCTGATCAACACGCGCTGGATCCCGTCTTCGCCACCGCGACCGGCCCGTCGAGCGCCCACTGGTTCGGCGTCGATCAAATCGGCCGAGACGTCTTCAGCCGGGTCATCTACGGCGCGCGAATCTCGCTGCTCGTCGCGTTCAGCGCCACTGTCATAGCGACCGGTTTCGGGGTCGTGATGGGGCTCTTGGCGGGCTACTTCCGGGGCTGGATCGACACGCTGGTCTCTCGCACCGTGGACGTGCTGCTGGCGATCCCGTACCTGATGCTGGCGATCGGGCTCGCCTCGGCGTGCTCGATCGCCATCGGCACCGGCGCCGGGGGAAGCACGAGCAATCCGGGGTGTCTTGGTGGGCTGATCAAGCCCGGCCTGACCGTCGTGATCTTCGTGATCGCCTTCACGAGCTGGACCTACATGGCCCGGATCATCCGTGGGCAGGTTCTCTCGCTGCGCGAGAAGGAGTTCATCGAGGCCGCGCGGGCCCAGGGCTCCTCGCACCTTCGCATCATCTTCAGGGAGATCCTGCCGAACCTGACCGCGCCGATCGTCGTCTACGCCTCGATCCTCGTGCCGCAGGTGATCCTCTACGAGGCGGCGCTGTCCTATCTCGGAGTCGGCGTCCAGCCGCCGACGGCGAGCTGGGGACAGATGATCTCCGACGCCACGCCCACCTTCACCACCGCCTGGTGGTACATGCTGTTCCCCGGACTCGCGCTCCTCTTCACGGTTCTCGCCTTCAATCTTGTGGGTGATGCAATGCAGGACGCCCTGAACCCACGGGCCAGGAAAACTTGATCGGATAGGAATGGAAATTCATCCAAACCGAAAGGACCAGAAGATGCAACTCAGGCGGCTCAGGCTGCTCTTGCCGGTTCCGGTTCTGGTCGTGCTCGCTGGTGTGCTGTCGTCGTGCGGCGGCGGTGGCAGTAGCAGCACGAGCAGCGCCACCTCCGCAATCCCGTCGCAGTTCCAGGCGCCCACCGCGGCTCCAAGCGACGCGAAGTCCGGAGGGCACCTCACGGTGCTTGCCGAGGGCGACATCGACTACATGGACCCCGGCGCGGCCTACTACCAGTTCACCTATCAGATGGACGAGGCCACGCAGAGGGGCCTGCTCGGCTGGCAGCCCGACGACACGACGGTGCCAACGCCGGATCTCGCCGACGGCCCGCCGGACATCTCGTCTGACGACAAGACGCTCACATTCCACCTGAAGAGCGGGGTGAAGTTCAGCCCGCCGGTGAACCGCGAGGTCACTTCGAAGGACGTCAAGTACGCGATCGAGCGGAGCATCATGCCGGGCGTCGCGAATGGCTACACCTCGGTGTATCTCGGCGCGCTGGAGGGGTTCAAGGAGGCCCAGGCGGCGGTGAAGAAGAACCCGACCGTCGCTCCGAACATCAGCGGCATTCAGACGCCTGATGACCACACGATCGTCTTCAAGCTGACGCAGCCTGAGTCCGCCGTCGTGATCCAGACGCTGTCGCTGCCGGTGTCGGCGCCGGTTCCCGAGGAGTACGCGAAGCAGTTCGACGCGAAGACCCCGTCGACATACGGGAACTACGTCGTGTTCACGGGCCCGTACATGGTCCAGAACGACTGCGTCAGCTCCTCCGGCAAGGTCACAGACCCGAACTGCTCGGGCAAGCTGACCGGCTATACGCCCGGCAAGGAGATCGACCTGGTTCGCAACCCGAACTGGGATGCGAATACCGATTTCCGGCCCGCGTACCTGGACTCGATCACGATCCAGGAGGGCTTCACGGATCCGACCACGGCGTCGCAGAAGATTCTGGGCGGCTCCGATCAGGTCAGCGGCGACTTCGTGCCGTCGAAGAGCATCATCCAGCAGGTCGCGAGCGGCCAGAAGTACTCGCCGGATCAGATGTCGTTCTCGCCCTCGGGTGGCAACCGGTTCGTGGCGCTCAACACGTCCGAGCCTCCGTTCAACGACATCAATGTGCGTAAGGCGGTCATCGCCGGGACCGACCGAACGGCGCTGCGGAACACCCGCGGCGGCGAGCTGGTCGGTGCGGTGGCCACTCACTACATCCCGCCCGGAATTCCGGGCTTCGAGGAGGCTGGTGGCTACGGGGTCCCGAAGGACCCGAGCACCGGAAAGCCGCTCGATTTCCTCGCGAACCCGAACGGGAATATGCAGCTGGCCGCGTCGTACATGAAGAAGGCCGGCTTCAAGAGCGGCAAGTGCGAGGGGTCGGACTGCGACATCACCATGGTTGGCGACAACACCCCTCCGGGGTCGGATACGGCCACGGTCATGAAGGACCAGCTCGAGAAGCTGGGCTTCAACGTCAACCTGCAGGAGGTGGAGCACAGCTCCATGTACACGCGGTTCTGCTCGGTCGTGAAGTCCGAGCCGAACGTTTGTCCGAACGTCGGCTGGATCAAGGACTTCAACGATCCGCAGTCCATCCTCCAGGTCCCGTTCTCCGGGTCGACCATCACGGCCAGCCCGGCGAACAACTCCAACTGGTCGCAGTTGAACGACCCGACGATCAACAAGGCGATCGACAAGGGCGTGACGGTCCCGGCCGACCAGCGTGCCTCCTACTGGGGCAAGCTGGACGACCAGATCTCGGCGCAGGCACCCGCGATCCCGTGGGTCTGGGACAACGAGGGCTACGTCCGTTCGACGGATGTGAACGGCGTGGTCAACCTGTTCAACGCCGAGTGGGATCTCTCGTTCTCGTCCGTAACGGGCGGCTGACGAGGAGGGATGACCTGACCAGGAGGGTCAGCTGACGAAACTGGGTATGGCCCCGCCGCCCATGTGGCGGCGGGGCCTGACCCACCAACAAAGACGACACTCGAATGCTTCGCTACATAGCTCGCCGCGTGCTCTGGGGCATCGCGATGCTCTTCATCGTGAGCGCGGTGATCTTCGTGATCTTCTACGTCTTCCCCTCGGCGGATCCGGCGAAGCTGCGTGCCGGCCGCAACGCTTCTCCGAGCACGATCGCGCAGATCCGCAAGGAGCTCGACCTCGATCAGCCGATCTACGTCCAGTACAAGAACTTCATGTTCGGCGCGGACTCCCACGTCGACGCGAACGGCAGCTTCCCGTTCATCCACGTCCACGTACAGGGCGGGCCCACTGGAGGGGTCTTCACGCCCCAGTTCAGCTTCGGCCAGAGCTACTACTCGCAGGCCTCGGTCAAGTCGATCATCTTCGACCGACTGCCCGCGACGGGTCTTCTGGTCCTCGGCGCCGTGATCTTCTGGCTCCTCATGGGGATACCCGTCGGGATCATCTCGGCGATCAAACGACGATCGGTCCTCGATCGCACCACGATGATCACCTCCCTCGCCTTCATCTCGGCGCCCGTGTTCTGGCTGGGGCTGGTCTCCCTTTACCTGTTCGCTGACGACGTCGGAAAGATCCCCATCTTCCCGGGGCAGGCCGCGTACCTCGACGCGCACAGCTTCCCCGCGAAGTGCTGGTCCCTGTTCCTGCCATGGCTCGTGCTGGCTGCAGCGACCGCCGCCATTTACGCGCGGTACCTGCGCTCGAGCATGATCGACGTCATGTCCGAGGACTACATCCGGACCGCAAGAGCGAAGGGGGTGGGCGAGCGGCGCGTCATCATGCGCCATGAGGTCCGCAGCGCGATCACGCCCATCGTGACGCTGCTCGGCCTCGACATCGGCCTGCTGCTCGCGGGGAACGCGATCCTCACTGAGTCGGTGTTCAACATTCCCGGCATCGGCAAGGAGATCGTGACCGCCATCCGGGTCTCCGACCTGCCGGTGATCCAGGGAATCGTCCTCTTCGGCGCCTTCTTCATCATCATCTGCAACCTCATCGTGGACATCGCGTACGCCTACCTCGATCCGAGGGTGCGCTACCAGTGAGCCTTCTCGAGGTACAGGACCTCCGAGTCCACTTCGAGACCGACGACGGCAGCGTCAAGGCCGTCGATGGGGCGTCGTTCTCGGTCGAGGAGGGCCAGACGCTCGGGATCGTCGGCGAGTCCGGATGCGGCAAGAGCGTTGCGAACATGACGATTCTCGGCCTCACCCAATCGCCGGTGACGTCCATCTCCGGGCGAATCCTCTTCGAGGGGCAGGATCTTCTGGAGGCGTCAAGCGAGGAGATGCAGGCGATCCGGGGCGAGGAGATCGCGATGATCTTCCAGGACCCGCTGACCTCGCTTCATCCGTTCCACAAGATCGGCAAGCAACTGACCGAGGCGATGCACGTCCACAGAGATTCCTCCAAGCGGGAAGCACGCGATCGCGCGATCGAGCTCCTGGGTCTGGTGGGCATCCCGGACGCCGCGCGCCGCATGGGCGCCTATCCGCACGAGTTCTCCGGCGGGATGCGGCAGCGCGTGATGATCGCGATGGCGCTGATGAACGACCCCAAGATCCTGATCGCCGACGAGCCCACGACGGCGCTCGACGT
>VAYL01000048.1:6204-8430 GCA_005884305.1 Actinomycetota bacterium | reverse complement strand
GATGTACGCGGGGCGCATCGTCGAGGCGGGGACACTCGATCAGATCTTCTACGACCCTCAGCACCCGTACACATGGGGGCTCCTGGGATCGCTCGCGCGGCCCGACCGGCCGCGGACGACCCGGCTCTCGCAGATCCAGGGCCAGCCGCCCTCGCTCCTGGCTCCGCCGGAGGGATGCCACTTCCGGCCCCGCTGCCCGTACGAGTTCGCCAAGTGCCCGCAGACGCCGGAGCTCAAAGCGCGAAGCGAGACGCCGGGACATTTGGATCGCTGCTGGCTCGAGCCGGACCGCAAGCGCACGCTGCGCGTGACCGGGGAAGACCAGATCGGCCTGGAGGTCCCGGCGGCGTGACGGACGCTCCCGCCCCCGCCGCCACGGACGGCGCTTCGGCCGACGTCCGAAGTGGGCTCCTCGAGGTCAGAGACCTCGTCAAGCATTTCCCGATCACGACCGGCGTCATCTTCGACCACGAGATCGGCCGCGTGCGAGCGGTGGACGGCGTCAGCATGAGCGTCAAGGAGGGCGAGACACTCGGGCTGGTCGGCGAGTCGGGGTGCGGCAAGTCAACGCTCTGCCGGGCGATCCTCCAGCTGCTTCGGCCGACGTCGGGCTCCGTGCGTTTCGAGGGGCAGGAGCTGGTCGGGAAGAGCGTTCGATCCCTCAGGCCGCTCCGTCGCGAAATGCAGATGATCTTCCAGGACCCCTACGCCTCGCTCAACCCGCGGCACCGAGTCGGGCAGATCGTCGGCGGCCCGCTGCGCCTCCACGGCCTAGCCTCGGGTGACACGTTGAAGCGGCAGGTCAACGAGCTTCTGGAGCGCGTCGGCCTCGGGCCGGAGCACTACAACCGCTTCCCGCATGAGTTCTCCGGCGGGCAACGCCAGCGGATCGGAATCGCGCGGGCCCTCGCTCTGCGCCCCAAGCTGATCATCGCCGACGAGCCGGTCTCCGCGCTGGATGTGTCGATCCAGGCGCAGATCATCAACCTCCTCGAGGACCTGCAGGACGAGTTCAAGCTGACCTACGTCTTCGTCGCGCACGACCTCGGTGTCATCCGCCACGTCTCGGACCGCATCGCCGTGATGTACCTGGGGAAGATCGTGGAGATCGGCCCCGCGGAAGAGGTCTACGCGAACCCGATTCACCCGTACACGCTCACGCTTCTGTCGGCGCTTCCGATCCCCGACCCAAGGGCGAACGCCGCGCGCAACCCGATCGTCCCGGAGGGCGACGTACCGAGCCCGGCCAATCCGCCCGCGGCCTGCCGCTTCCACACGCGCTGCCCCTACGCGACCGAGATCTGCTCCCAGGAGGAACCACCCCTCGTCGACTACGGCAACGGCCACTGGGCGGCGTGCCATCACCCGCTGCATCGCGAGCACCCGGAGGCGGTCGGTGAGGCCCTCCCGGAGCTGAAGCGCGAACCGGTCTGATGCTCCTAGCGACGGTCGCACGGCGGTAAGGGCGTGTCGCTCACGCTCATCGTGATCCTGGTGGTGACGGCCGCCATCCTGATCGCTCGCGGGCGGTACGTCGGGGCGATCGTGCTGGCGGCCCTGGCACTCCCCGTTCTCGCAGCGGCCGCCGTGCGGGCCCGCCGCAACTGAGCGTTAAGGGCATATCCGGTTGAGTCCAGCCGGACAGTGCTCGTGCGACGGCGGCGATTGGGCAAGTGAAGGGCCGCGATCCCGATACCCCCCGTGGTTTCGGGCCGGAAACCGCGCGAGATGGTCCGCTTGTGCCAAAAGGATCTCGGGCCCGTCCCAAATCTCCGACCGCATGCGCTTATGGCCATCGACTGCGTAGTTAAGGGTGCTATAGCCACGCCCCTTGGTTGCCCGGCCCTCTGCATGAGGGAGGATCTGACGCGGATCCGGAGGACGGGGCCTGAGCGAACCGGAACGCACTCACATTAATCCCGATACACCCTTTAACGGGCTGATGTAGGCTCCCGCCCACGGGAACCTGAGTACGACCATCGTGCTCAGGGACCCAGATGAGAGGACTGTGATTTCGGCACTAGACGTGGGGTGGATGGCCGCCGAGGTCGGCGGCGCACAGCCCTGCGAGGGAGGTTGCGGATGAGTCTCGTGCGACGGTTGGGAATCGCTGCGGTGCTTGCGGCCGTGCTTGCGGTGGTGGCAGCCGGGTGCGGTTCGAGCGGCAGCACCGGCGGAGTGATCATTCGCGGGACGACCGATCAGCCGGTCTCCTATGACCCCGCC
>VAYL01000048.1:3467-6139 GCA_005884305.1 Actinomycetota bacterium | reverse complement strand
CAGAACCTCATGACGATCCCGCCCGGCAAGTCCACGCCGGTTCCGGAGGCCGCGCAGTCGTGCGGCTACACGGACAACTCGAACCAGACTTACAAGTGCACGCTCAAGCCGGGGCTCAAGTTCTCGGACGGGAGCACGCTCGACTCCAAGGACGTCAAGTTCTCCTTCGACCGCAACATCAAGATCGCCGACCCGGCCGGCGGGTCATCGCTGCTCGCGAACATGAAGAGCGTCGAGGCGCCCGATCCGCAAACCGTGATCTTCCACCTCAAGGCGCCCGACGCGACCTGGCCGTTCGTCCTCACGACCGGCTCGGCGGCGATCGTGCCCGACAGCTATCCGGCCGACAAGCTCCAGCCCTCAGACCAGGTGATCGGCTCCGGGCGTTACACGGTGAAAAGCTACAAGCCCGGCACGCAGACCGTTCTCGACAAGAATCAGAGCTACACCGGGAGCGATCCGGCGCTGAACGACTCGGTGATCATCCAGTACTACAAGACCTCGTCCGACTTGGCGCTCGCGCTGAAGAACGGTGAGGTGAACATCGCCTACCGGAGCCTCAGCCCGACCGACATCAACTCGCTGAAGGGCTCGTCGGGTATCCAGATCGTCTCGGGCAACGGCATCGAGATCCGCTACATCGTGTTCAACGAGAATCTCCAACCGGGGTCGAACGACGCTCAGAAGCTCGCCGTTCGCCAAGCCGTCGCGTACACGATCGACCGCAACGCAATCGCGAGCAAGGTCTACGACGGCACCGTCGAGCCCCTCTACTCGATGGTCCCGCAGGGCCTCCAGTACGCGACCGAGCCGTTCAAGACCCAATACGGCGCGACGCCCGACGTGAACAAGGCCAAGCAGGTCCTCCAGCAGGCCGGCGTCAAGACGCCCGTCCCGCTGGAGCTCTGGTACACGCCGTCGCACTACGGGCCGGTCTCGGCGGACGAATACGCAGAGATCAAGCACGAGCTCGACTCGAGCGGCCTGTTCAACGTGACGCTGAAGTCGACCGAGTGGAACCAGTACTCGACGGCCGCGTTCACTGACAAGTACCCGGAATACCAGCTCGGCTGGTTCCCGGATTACCCCGACGCGGACGACTACACGGCCTCCTTCTACTCGAAGGACAGCTTCCTGAACGACCACTACTCCAACCCGGATATGGAGAAGCTGCTCGCCCAGGAGAAGGCCACGACGAACACCACTCAGCGCCAGCAGGCCTTCACCAAGATCCAGGACCTCGGCGCCAAGGACGCGCCGACGATCCCGGTCTGGCAGGGCAAGCAGGTCGCGGCAGCACAGGACGACATCCAAGGGATCGAGAAGACATTCGATCCGTCGTTCATCTTCCGCTACTGGCTGATCACGAAGGGCTGACCCTGAGTGAAATCTCTCGCTGACCGCGCCTCCACATGGGGGCGCGGTTAGTGGAGCCGCAGGCGGGTAGGAATCGGCGGAAGGAGAGCGGTTGACGCGCGCGCACGAGACCTCGCTGCGCACCTACATCCTCACCCGGATCGCCCTCGCCCTGCCGACGGTTCTGATCCTGCTGACGATGGTCTTCCTGCTGATGCGGGTGGCCCCGGGCAATCCGATCCAGGCGGCGCTCGGCGGCCATGTGTCGCAGGCCCAGATCGCCGAGCGAGAGCATCGCGCCGGCTACGACAAGCCGATCCTGGTCCAGTACGTGAACTATCTTGGCGACGCCTTCACCCTGAACTTGGGCAAGTCGCTCACCGACCACACGCCGGTGACCGACATCATCAAGGAGAACGGCGCAGCGACCCTGGAGCTCAGCATCGCCGCGTTCTTCGTCGCGGTCGTGGTCGGGGTGTCGATCGGCGTGGCGGCGGGGAGATGGCGCGACACCCCGGTGGACGTCGCCGGCCGCATGTTCGGGATCGTCGTGTACGCGGCGCCGGTCTTCTTCACCGGGTTCCTGGCCCAGCTCTTATTCGCGGACACCCTGCACTGGTTACCCGTGTCCGGGCGCGCGAGCCCGGAGGTGACGGCCACGCTCCAGACGCACACCAATCTGTTCCTGATCGACACGCTGATCGACGGCAACTGGAATGCGTTCTGGGACTGCTTCCTGCACCTGATCCTCCCCGCCGTGACCCTCGGTCTCCTGGTGAGCGGGGTCATCATCCGCCTCGTGCGCGTGAACCTCATGCAGACGATGCGCGGGGACTACGTCGAGGCGGCGCGGGCACGGGGGCTCACCGAACGGCGGGTCGTGATGCATCACGCGTTCCGGAACGCGCTGGTGCCGGTGATCACGGTCGCCGGACTCCAGTTCGCGCTGCTACTGGGCGGCGCGATCCTGACGGAGGAGACGTTCAACTGGCCAGGGATCGGCTTCCAGCTGGTTCGTTATCTGAACGAGCGCGACTACATCGCCGTCCAGGGCATCATCACCGTGTTCGCGCTGGCCGTTGTGGTCGTATCGGTGCTCATCGACCTGCTCACCGCCTTCGTCGACCCGAGGGTGAGGTACTCGTGACGTCAGTCGGCGAGGTCCAGGGCGCATCGACGCCGACGACGCCACCCCCGCCGGAGGTGGAAGTCGAAGGCCGCCGCCTCGCGGGGATGCACCGGTTCATCGCTCAGATCCGCTCGGCGCGCGGGGTGCCCAAATGGATCCTCTACTCGGGCGTGGGAATCGTCCTGTT
>VAYL01000048.1:0-3257 GCA_005884305.1 Actinomycetota bacterium | reverse complement strand
CCCTGGGGCTGATCTCCGGGTACATCGGGGGCAAGCTCGACCGCGTCCTCGTCCTGATCATGGACGCGCTGTTCGCCTTCCCCTACCTCCTGCTCGCGATCGTGATCGCGTTCCTGCTCTCCGACAAGATCGGGCAGGGGATCCTCACGGCCGCCATCGCCATCACGGTGGTCTACGTACCCCAGTACTTCCGGGTGGTGAGAAACCACGTGATCAGCGTTCGCGAGGAGCCGTACGTCGAGGCGGCGCGGGCGCTGGGGGCCAAGCGGAGGACGATCATCGGCCGCTATGTGTTCTTCAACGTGATCCAGAACGTGCCCGTGATCGCGACCCTCAACGCCGCCGATGCGATCCTCACCCTGGCGGCGCTGGGCTTCTTGGGCTATGGCATCCAGCCCACGCAGGCCGCCGAGTGGGGGTACGACGTCCAGCGCGCGATCGCCGACGCCGCCGACGGCATCTGGTGGACGGGGCTGTTCCCCGGGATGGCGATCGTGCTCCTCGTGACCGGCTTCACGCTCGTCGGTGAGGGTCTGAACGACATCCTCAACCCGTTGATCCGCTACCGGCGCGTCCGGCAGCCGGACATGGATCAGGCGCCGGCGGTCCCGGCCGGCGAGCCCGCGGGAGAAGAGCGATGACCGAGGTCGTATTGGACGTCTCTGAGCTCCGGGCCTGGTACGGGACCGAGGGCGATCCGGTCCGCGCAGTGGACGGCGTCTCGTTCGAGATCCGCGCCGGCGAGACGCTGGGCCTCGTCGGCGAGTCCGGCTGCGGCAAGTCGACGCTGGGACGATCGATCCTCGGCCTCCTGCCCGAGGGATCCGCCACGTCGGGCGAGATCCGCTACCGCGACCGCAACCTCCTGGCGATAGCGCCCAAGGAGGTGCGCTCGCTCCGGGGGCCGGACCTGGGGCTGATCTTCCAGGAGCCGATGACCCGCCTCGATCCGCTCGTGACGATCGAGCGCCACTTTATGGAGACGCTGAAGACGCACGAGCCGGATATGTCGGAGCGCGAGAAGCGCACTCAGTCGCTGGAGGCGCTGGCCGCGATGGGCATTCCTCCGACCCGCTTCAAGCAGTATCCACACGAGTTCTCCGGCGGGATGCGGCAGCGGATCATGATCGCGCTCGCGCTGGTGCTGAACCCGAAGGTGTTGGTCGCCGATGAGCCGACGACGGCGCTCGACGTGATCGTCGAGGGCCAGATCCTCGGAATCCTGGCCGACCTGCGGCGCAACTTCGACACCGCGCTGCTCTTGATCACGCACAACCTGGGAATCGTCGCCGAGGCGTGCGACCGTGTCGCGGTGATGTACGCGGGCAGGATCGTCGAGCAGGGCGGCGCGCGCACCGTGTTCGCGGAGCCCGCGCACCCCTACACCCGGGCGCTGCTCGACTCGATCATCTCGCTGGGAACGACGGACCTCAGGTACATCCCGGGCGCGCCGCCCAGCCTGATCGATCCACCGCCCGCCTGCCGCTTCCACCCGCGCTGCCCGAACGCGATGGCGGTGTGCGCCAGCAAGTTCCCGATCGAGACCCGGGTCGCCGACGGCCACAGGACCGAGTGCTGGCTGCATGGCCCCGACGACGAGATCCCGCCGGGCGGCGATCGGCCGCTGGAGCGCGGGGAGATCGCGATCGCGGAGGAGGCCTGATGGAAGCGCTAGTGGCGCCCGACGTCGCGCCGCGCTCCGGCGACGACACCCTGCTCGAGGTGACGGACCTGCGGACCCGGTTCTCGCTCCGGGGCTCGTTCTTCGACCGGCTGCGCGGGCGCGAGGCGGGGTCCGTGAAGGCCGTGGACGGGGTGAGCTTCTCGCTTCGGCGCGGCGAGGTCCTCGGGGTCGTCGGGGAATCGGGCTCGGGCAAGACGACCCTCGGCCGCACCCTGCTCGGCCTCGCGGCCGCGACCGACGGCTCGATCAAGTTCGAGGGCCGCGAGATCACGGGGCTCTCCGAGAACGCGTTTCGCCCGCTGCGCCGCAAGCTTCAGATCGTCTTCCAGGACCCCCACGCGTCGCTGAACCCGGCGATGA
Source organism: Actinomycetota bacterium (assembly GCA_005884305.1). Lineage (GTDB taxonomy): Bacteria > Actinomycetota > Thermoleophilia > Solirubrobacterales > 70-9 > AC-56. The sequence goes on along the minus strand of VAYL01000048.1, from coordinate 1,213 downwards.
CGATCGGCGAGTCCGTCGGCCACCCGCTCAAAATCCACGGCGTCGCAAGCAGCCGCGAGGAGATCGACTCGAGGGTGGTCACGGCGCTCGAGCGGGTCGGGTTGGCGCCCGCCAAGCAGTACATGGTCAAGTACCCGACCGATCTCTCGGGCGGGCAGAAGCAGCGGGCGGTGCTCGCGCGGGCGATCATCCTGGGCCCCGACATCCTCATCGCCGACGAGCCGGTCTCGATGCTCGACATGAGCGTGCGGGCGAAGATCCTCGAGCTCATGATGGACCTCAAGCGCGAACTCGATCTGACCTACGTCTACATCACGCATGACCTCGCGACGGCCAAGTTCTTCTGCGACCGGATCGCGATCATGTACCTCGGCAAGATCGTCGAGATCGGCCCGGCGAAGGAGATCTACGCCGACCCGAAGCATCCCTATACGGTCTCGCTGCTGCGAGCGATCCCGGAGCCTGATCCGTCGCGCACCGTCCCCCGAGACCTGCCGCGCGGTGAGGTGCCTGATGCGGTCACTCCTCCGCTCGGCTGCTCGTTCCACCCTCGATGCCCGCGCGCGTTCGAGGTCTGCGGGTGGGAGAGCCGCGACCTCCGGACTCTGCTCGAGGCGCGCTGGACCAAGATGCCGGAGCCTGAGTACCGAGCCGAGCGCGAGGTCATCGCATCGCTCGACATCGCCGACGAGCCGGTCTCGATGCTCGACATGAGCGTGCGGGCGAAGATCCTCGAGCTCATGATGGACCTCAAGCGCGAACTCGATCTGACCTACGTCTACATCACGCATGACCTCGCGACGGCCAAGTTCTTCTGCGACCGGATCGCGATCATGTACCTCGGCAAGATCGTCGAGATCGGCCCGGCGAAGGAGATCTACGCCGACCCGAAGCATCCCTATACGGTCTCGCTGCTGCGAGCGATCCCGGAGCCTGATCCGTCGCGCACCGTCCCCCGAGACCTGCCGCGCGGTGAGGTGCCTGATGCGGTCACTCCTCCGCTCGGCTGCTCGTTCCACCCTCGATGCCCGCGCGCGTTCGAGGTCTGCGGGTGGGAGAGCCGCGACCTCCGGACTCTGCTCGAGGCGCGCTGGACCAAGATGCCGGAGCCCGAGTACCGAGCCGAGCGCGAGGTCATCGCATCGCTCGACCCGCTCGACGAGCCGGCTATGAGCACGGCGCTCGAGCCCGCGTCCGGTCATTCCCCCAGGGA
>VAYL01000128.1:21397-21594 GCA_005884305.1 Actinomycetota bacterium | reverse complement strand
TTCCTGGCGGTCGGCGGCGGCTCGGTGATGGACACGGCGAAGGCCGCGAACGTCCTGTTCACACATGGGGGAACGGTCCGCGACTGGGAGGGGATTCTCACGCTCCCGCGCGAGCGCGACGGGCTCGGCAGGCCGCTGCCGCTCGCGCCGCTGGGCGCGATCCCGACCACCGCCGGGACTGGGTCGGAGGCGAGCTT
>VAYL01000128.1:0-21359 GCA_005884305.1 Actinomycetota bacterium | reverse complement strand
CCCCGCGGCGACCGCCACGCTGCCGGCGCCGATCGCCGCCGCCACCGGAATGGACGCGCTGACCCACGCGATCGAGGGTTACGTGTCCACCGAGTGGAACTCTCACGCCGACGCCTTCGCGCTGCAGGCGATCCGGATGATTCGCGACAACCTCGAGCGGGCAGTCGCCGACACCTCAGACGACGAGGCTCGCGGGAACATGTTGGTCGCCGCAAACCTCGCGATTCAGCCCAGCGGATCCGGCGCGATCGGGGCGACCCACTCGATGTCGCACCCATGTGGAGGGCACTTCGGCGTACCCCACGGGATCGCGAACGCCATCAACCTGCCGTGGGTGATCGAGTACAACGCGGCCGGCGGGGAGGGGATCGCCGACCGCTATCGAGTTGTCTGCGACGTGATGGGTGCGGATGCGGGAGGCGCTGGGGCACATGTCGGCAAAGCGCTGGCCGACGAGGTCCGCGCGCTGACCGGCCGGCTCGGTCTTCCGCAGCGGCTGTCGGAGGTCGGGGTGCCTGAGGAGGGAATCCCGCGGTTGGTCGAGGGCGCGATGGGCGACGGCTGCACGCTGGTGAACGCACGCGAGCTGACGGACGAGGACTTCGCGGAGCTGTACCGGAGGGCTCTGTGAGCGCGCGGCAGAATAAGGGGAGGGCGCGGCGGGGAGCATTTGTTCAGGGCCGCGCGCGAACGTTAGGGCGTCTGTGAGCGCTGCGGATGAACAGCGAGCCTGGGCTGAGACGGTTCAGGCGTATGGGGCGGCGCATGACGTCTGCTACGAGCCGATCGGCGGGCTGAATCCGGTCGGCCAGCCGGCGGCGCTGTGCCCGGGCGGCACGAACCGCCTCACCGGCCAGCTCACCGACGGGTTCTGGGGGTCGTCGTGCGACGCCGACGAGCACGAGGAGGGCGGACTGTTCTCGAAGGCCGTCCTTCCACGCGCGGTGCTCGCGAAGTCGCATGTCCCCGACCTGGCGAAGGTGATGCCGCCCTTCAACGTCGAGTCGATCGAGAAGACCCCAGAGGAGCTCATCATGCAGCGCGCATCCCGCCGCAAGGTCGAGTTCGAGAGCATCGACTTCAACAAGCGCTTCCTTGCCACGGTGCCGAGCGAGTACGACCCGGTGGCTCTGCGGGAGACGTTCAGCCCGGGCTTTCTCGAGTGGGTGACGACCATCGACAACGAGATCGACTTCGGCGTTTCCGAACAGCAGCTGTGGTTCCTGTGGCGCCTGCGTGAGCGCACAGAGGACGAGCTCAAGACGGCGTTGAAGTACGGCGGCCGCCTCTTCGAGCGCATCCGCAAGGAGGTCGACGAATCGGGCGTCCACACGTACCCAGCCGGCCCATGGCACGCCGGCCTCGAGCCATTCCCGGCGAGTTAGGTTGCAGCCGCTCGCTAGCAGCCGCGCTGCCGCAGCTCCCTGCGAAGATCGGCGGCGACAACAGGCGGCCGGCGAGTCACCTGCCACCACGAGTAGCGAAGTACCGAATGGCCGGTCCGCCGCAGGTAAAGGTCACGCTCGCGGTCGCGTTGCATCTGCCCATATGAGGCATGGCCGTCGCCGCCGTCGACCTCGACGATCAGCCGCTCGTCGCGCCAAAGCGCGTCGACGGTGTAGGGGCCGACCGCGACGTTTACCTCCGGGAACGGCAGCCGGTCGCGGCGACAGAGGTCGAGGAAGAGGACCTCGAGGTCGCTCTTGGCGCGGGCGTATTCGGGGCGGTGAAGCGCAAGGGCCCGGCGAAGCTTGGCCGACCCGGGCCTGCCGACCCCGGTCACCGCGTCGATCGCGGCGAGGTCCAGGCGCTGGCCGAAGTCCGCCTCCCTCACCGCCTTGCGGACGTTCTCGAGCGGCGCCACCGAAGCGAAGTCGAGCAGCGTTCGCGCAACGGACGTCACCGGCAGGCCCTTGTGCATGACGCGGTCGAGGCGTTCGGCTCGGTGGACGCGAACGTTCTCAAGCGACCGGCGTTGGCGGGGGCTCGTAACGGCGGTGATCTCGGGCAAGTGGGGGAGGAGTTCCCACCAATGCGCGGCGCTCGCGTGACTCAGTGCCGCTCGCGGTCCCGCGTAGAGGACAGCGGCGAGTAGTTGGCCCTCGGTGCACAGAGCCCGATGGCCGACGGCGTATACCCGCGGGTAGATCCGCTGCAGCCGGCCGGATGCCACCCAGCGGGAGATCGCCGATGTCGTGACCCCGCAGGTGGCCAACTGCCAATCGGCGATTACTCCCCATTGCCGCTCCGCGAGCCGCAGGACCCGGCGAAAGACCCGGGTCGCGTGAATCCGTTCCCGGTTTCCGGGACTGGATTCACTTGACCCGGCCATGCGCCGATGCTGCCCTCTCCTGGGTGCCCTTTCTAGACGCGTTTGCGTCGAAAGTGCGCTGAGAGGGTCACGAAACCGTCGCGCGGCCCTGAAGTAGTGGCGCGTGGAGGTCCATAGACTCAGGCGCGTGTTCGGGCTGATCGATCACGTGGGCGTCGCGGTCTCGGATCTCGACCGCGCGATCGCCCTTTACGAGGGAACGTTCGGGATGCCTCAGGTCCATCGCGAGACCGTGGAGCAGCAGGGCGTCGAGGCGGTGCTGCTCGATGTCGGCGACGGCCACGTCGAGCTGCTCTCCCCACTCGGGCCCGAGACGGTCGTCGGCAAGTTCGTTGAGCGGCGCGGCGAGGGACTGCACCACGTCGCCTACCGCGTGGGCGACATCGAGGCGGTCCTGGCGCAGCTCAAGGAGGCCGGGGTCGAGTTGATCGACTCCGAGCCGCGGATCGGCATCCTCAACAGCCGCGTGGCGTTCGTGCATCCGAGGTCCACCGGCGGCGTTCTCACCGAGATCGTGGAGCCGGCCACCGACCACGGAGAGGAGGCGTGATGGCGGAGATGAAGCGGATCGAGGTGGGCTTCGCGGGCGGTCAGGTGATGTCCGCGCGCGTGACCGATGACGCGCTCCAGACGCTGCGCGAAGCGGTGCAGCGCGGACACGGCTGGCACGACCTCGAGGCCGAGGATGGGCCGGTCAGCCTCGACACGCAGCAGGTCGTTTTCGTCCGCACCGCCGCCGCGGCGCACACGATCGGCTTCTCGAACAAGTGAAGAAGCTGGCGGCCGCGGCCGGGCTCGCGGTCGCAGGCGTCGCATTGTGGTGGCGGAAGAACCCATCGGCATGCCCGTACAGCCAGCGCTTCTGGGTTGAGGCTCCCCACCCGCTGATCACCCGCGACCGCCTGCGCGAGACCCTCGAACCGAGCCCGGGAGAGCGGATCCTGGAGATCGGTCCCGGGACCGGCTACTACACGCTGGATCTCGCGGAGTGGGTCGGTGCGGATGGGACGGTCGAGATCTTCGACCTCCAAAAGGAGATGCTCGATCACACGATCCGCCGCGCGCGCGAACGCGGATTGTGGAACGTCAGCCCCACCCAGGGGGACGCTCAGAATCTGCCTTACGAGGACGATTCAATCGACGCGGCGATCCTCGTCGCGACGCTCGGCGAGATCCCCGATCAGGACGCGGCGCTGCGCGAGGTCGCCCGGGTGCTCCGACCGGGCGGGCGGCTGATCGTGGGCGAGCTCTTCGGCGATCCCCACATGGTCACTGTTGGCTCGCTCGAGCGCCGCGCGGAGGGCGCCGGATTGCGACTCGAGAAGCGGTCCGGACCGACCCTCGGGTACTTCGCTCGACTGGTCCCGGTTTAGCCCCGCAGGCATACAATTCCTCGGTCCGAGGGAGGCGATGGAGGGCACGCCAACTTCAGCGTCGGCACCGCCACGCGCAGACAGTGGCAACGATCCCATGGTCATCGCGGGGTGGATCGCGGTGATATTCGCGCCGATCATCGCCGTGATAATCGGCTTCCTCCTTCGCTCCAAGGGGGATCGCCGCGGGAACCCGATCCTCGCGGTGTCGCTGACGATCTGCGCCATCGGGCTGATCGTCGCGGTGATCGTGATCAGTGCGGTCTCCGGGGCCGGTTCGAGCGGCGGGCTCGGAACCGGCTGCGCCTTCAACCAGAGCGGGGCCGCGCGGCATGACTGCCTGCGACAGCTCGACAGACAGCTTCGAGTCAACCCCTGACGCTCTTCCCCTTTCGCCCACTTCGCCGCTGGGAAGCCTGACGAGGCTTCCGGGCGATCTGGGCGTCGATGACGGCGTCAATCGCAGCGCGGGCGCGGGCGAACGTTTTCGGGTCCCCGAACAGGCGGAAGTTGGAGTTCGCTCCCTGCCCGAGCGCCTGGAGCTCGAACGCAACGAGCTTCGGATCGGCGGCCCCCGCCACCCGCGCCTGCTCCTCCAGGTAGCCGACCCAGGCGCCGATCGCGTCGCGCAGGCGGTCGCCTACCGGCCCGGGCCGATCATCGAACTCGATCGACGCCGCGCCAAAGAAGCACCCGCCGGCGAAGACCCCGCGCTCGAGGTAGTCGATGTAGCCCGCGCACAGAGCGCGGAGCCGCTGCTCACCCTCGGGCTTCGCAAGAGCGGGCTGCACAACCTCACTCGCAAAACGGGTAGCGGCCTCGTCGACCGCGGCCAGCTGAAGCCCCTCCTTCGAGCCGAAGTGGCCGAAGAGACCGCTCTTGCTCATCCCGAGGTCACTCGCGAGGCGCCCGATGGTCAAGCCCTCGAGCCCCTCGATAGACGCCAGGTCGACCGCGCGCGCGAGGATCGCCCCGCGCGTTCGGCGCGCCGTCCGCTCGTGGCCTCGACTACGGGTATGTGTGCGTGGCGTCACGGAGGTGATCTTAACCGCTCCGCACGAACGTTCGTGCGCTAGAGTGCGGCTCGTCGTTCGACAGCGAGTGAAGGAGGAGCCGGTGCCCGATTACGCGGTGAAGAAGATCGACGACATGGAGGCCATCTACCTCGGCGCGTTCAAGCGCGCGCGTGCCGAGCTCGGCGTGAGCTCGTTCGGGATGCAGGTGATGGACATGCCGCCCGGCACCGACCAGTACCCCGAGCACGACCATTCCGAGGACGGGCAGGAAGAGGTCTACATGGTGCTTCGCGGATCGGCCGACATCGAGATCGAGGGCGAGCGGTTCCCACTCGATCCCGACACGATGGTTCGCGTCAGCCCGGGGACCCGGCGCAAGATCTGGCCCGGCGACGACGGCGTCCGCGTCCTCGCCATCGGGGGCACTCCCGGCAAGAGCTACGAGGCGCCCGACATCACCGAGCTCGGCCAGCCGGACCCGATGGCGCAGGCCAGCGTCTAGGGCGAAAGGGCCTCCCACAGCCGTTCCTCCGCCTCGAGGACAGCTGCCGCTGCGGCGCTCACTCGAGACCACAACATCGGATCGGGGATCTCGGGCTCGCTCGCGGCCTGTGCGGCCGCGGCGAGCGCGGTCCAGGCTTTGGCGGCCTCGGCCGCGAGCGGCGCCTGCTCATAACCGGCCTCGTCGAGGAAGCGCGAGTACATGAGCCGGAAGTTGCCGCCGCCGGTCCCGCGGCGCTCGATCACCTGGTAGAGAAAGCGAGCGCACCACCGCCAGTCCTCGGCGATCTCGGCCCAGTCCCGCACCTCCGCCGCGAACCGGCGAAGCGCGGGGAGCCCCTGGAAGTCGCCGAGCTCCGGCTCGAGCATTCCGCGGGCACATCGGGCGATCGCATCCGGAGCGGCGGCGGAGAGGTCCCGGATCCCCGCACCCTCCGGCACCGTGAACATGTGGCCGGCCAGGGGAAAGGCCGGGTGCTGTTCGTGACGCGCGCGGGCCAGTGACTCGAGCCGCGTCGTCTGGAGCTCCTCGAATCCGGTGTCCGAGAGATAAGCCACCTCGTCGTCGTAGCCGGCAAGGACGACGGCGTGGCCCGGGAAGTGCGCCGATCTGCCGTAATGGTCGAGGTGGTAGAGGTCGGTGAGGAGGATCGCCGGGCGGCCTGAATTGACGGTCTGCGCGGCGGCCCGCCAGGCCTCGTCCGCGTCGTCGAACGTGTCCAGACGAATCGGCGCAGCCGTGAGCTCGACGAACTGCTCTTCGAGCCGGGCGGTCCGGCCGTTCGTGAACCGCGATGGCGAGAAGTCCTCCAAGACGACGTAGTAGAAGCTGATGCCGGCCCCCAGTCCGAGCGCCATCTCCTCGGTCATCTCGAGACCGTGGAAGGCAAGGAGGTTCCGCAGCGCGGTCGAGCCGCAGTGGTTGCCGGGGACGTGCGTGTAGCCCGGGACCATCCGGGCGGCCGTGGTGGCCATCGCGAGGATTCTTCCCGATCGGGCGAAAGCGGCCGCGGTCGAACCGGACTGGCCGTATTCTCAGGCCGGTGATGCGGCGGCTCAAGCGGGTGGACCGGCGCGTGCTGCGCTTCATGCGGACGCGCGGGCACTCGCCCGAGATCGAGGGCGCGATGAAGACGCTCGGGACGACGGGCGAGTGGGGCGCGGTTTGGGTCGCGATCGCCCTCGGGGCAGCCGCCGGCGATCCGAGCCGGCGCAAGCGCTGGCTTCGTGCCGCAGGCGTGGCGCCCGCCGCCGTCGGGCTGAACTACCTGGTGAAGGTCGCGGTACGACGGGATCGCCCGCGGCTGCGCCGCCTGCCGCCGCTGGCGAGCGCCCCGAGCGCGCTCTCGTTCCCCTCGGCGCACGCGACGTCATCGCTGGCCGCGACGACGGCGATGGGCCGGATCGAACCGCGAGCGCGTCTGCCGCTCCTCGGGCTTGCGGCCGCGCTATGCGCGACGCGACCGTATCTCGGCATGCACTACCCCTCCGACGTCTTGGCCGGCGCCGCCCTCGGCGCCGCCCTCGGGCTTGTATGGCCTGGCCTTCGGGGCCCCGGAACCGAGGACCGCCTGATCGATCTGGTCATCGCCCGTGGTGCGGCCACCGCCGCCGGGCCCAACGGTGATCGACCTCGCCGTGAGCCCTCCCAGCGCGAGCAGCACGATCCTCAAGCTTCGTGAAGGTCGCGATCGTCGGCCTTCCCAACGCCGGCAAGACGACCCTCTTCAACGCGCTCACCGCGGCATCGGCCGAGACGGCCTCCTATCCGTTCACGACGGTAGGGCCGAACGTCGCGATCGTGGAGGTGGCCGACGAGAGGCTCGCGCCCGTCGCCGCCGCGGCGGAGGCGAGCCCGCTGGTCCCCGAGACGATCGAGTTCCATGACATCGCCGGCCTCGTGCGAGGTGCGTCGCAGGGCGAGGGGCTCGGCAACCGGTTCCTGGCCGAGATCCGCGAGACCGACGCGATCTGCCACGTCGTGCGGGCGCACGCGGATGATTCGGTGCCGCACCCTGACGGGTTGATCAATCCGGTCGCCGATGCCGAGGCGGTCGAGGCCGAGCTCTATCTGGCCGACCTGGAGCAGGCCGAGCGGCGTCTCGAGCGGGTGCGAAAGCAGGCCGGCTCCGGCCAGAAGGAGCTCATCGCCGAGCGGGAGTGGCTCGAGCAGGTGGTCGAGGTCCTCGGTAGGGGCGAGCGCGCGCGCAACGTCCCGGTGCCGCTGGCGGCGGCGCAGGGGCCCGCGAACCTGCAGGCGCTGACCTCGAAGCCGATGCTCTACGTCGCGAACGTCGACGAGGGCACCGACGAACCCCCCGCCGAGCTCGCCGCTCACGCCGGGGACTCGCCGTGCATCGCCGTGAGCGCGCGCATCGAGGCCGAGCTCGCCGAGCTTCCCGCCGAGGAGGCCGGGGAGATGCGGACCGAGCTCGGGATCGATCAGTCGGGGCTCGAGCGCCTCGTGCGCGCCGCCTATGACCTGCTGGACCTGATCACGTTCTTCACGGCCCACCTGGGTGCCGAGGCACGCGCCCGCGCGCTGCCCCAAGGAGCCACCGCGTGGGACGCCGCGGGCCGCGTTCACGGCGACATCCAGGCCGGCTTCGTGCGCGCCGAGGTCATCGGCTGGCGCGAGCTCGTCAACGCGGGGGGATATGCGCATGCGCGGGAGCGCGGCGTGCTGCGAACGGAGGGGCGGGATTACGTCGTGCGAGACGGCGACGTGATCACGATCCGGCACTAGGAAGCGGCCGGTGACGCCAACGGTGAAGGGCGAGTACGGGGCAGGTCGCGGCTGCGGGCGGATCGCGATCGAGTGAGTGAAATTGCCGATAGATGCGGCCAAATCACTCGCTCGACGATTGAGTGCGTGATTGGGCGTGCATATTCCCCCGAATCACACACTCGATTACCAGAGGTGCTTTTGGCGTCGCGGAGCTCAACGACGGTCTCCCCCTCGGTGCCCTCCGCCTGAGCGGCGACATCCGCAACTGGATTTGTTAGCCTTGCGCCGCTTTTTCGTTAGCAAGCCTTAGAAATGCCGAATCCCCGGTGCGCCGCGTCGGGGAGCGGGGGAACCAACGGGGCCACGGCCCCAGGGGCGAATCGGCACACACGCCGTAGCGCAGCTCTTTCAGCGCGAGCCCGACAGCTAACTCCGCAGGCCCGAGAAAGAGGAGGCTTTCGAGTTGAGCCGCAAGACCTATGGAGCGCGCCCGGGCCGAGTCCCCGCGCGCGCGGGTGTTCTCGTGCTCGCCACCGCGACCACGGCCCTGTGCGGGGCGGCCGGCGCCTTCGCCCAGGCGGGCAGCGGGGCTGCATCGACGACCACGACCACATCGACCACATCAACGACCGCGACCGGTACGACGACGTCGAACGACGGCACGACATCGGGCGGCTCGACGGCCACCGCCAGCGGCAGCGGTGGCGGCATGCGCCTGATCGCGGAGGCCGCCCACCCGGGCAAGGCGTTCACATATGGCGATCAGCGCATCACCTACACGTTCACCCTCGACGGCGACCGCTCGAAGGACCTGAAGATCCAGGCGGTCAAGCGCAAGAACTGGAAGGCCGTCAAGGTCTGGCGGCGCGACAACGTCAAGCCGGGGACCCACAAGGTGCGCTGGAACGGCATCACAAACAAGGGCAAGGCCGCGAGCAAGGGTGCCTACCTGTTCCGCATCCGGACGAAGCGCGACAGAGACATCGACCGCACGCGGTCCAAGTCCAACGGCGGCGACCGCTCGGTCAAGCTCTATCCGGCGAAGTTCCCGGTGCGTGCCCGCCACACCTACGGCGACGGCTACGGCGCCCCGCGGGCCGGTCACGTACATCAGGGCCAGGACATCCTCGCCAAGTGCGGCAAGCGCGTCGTCGCGGCGAAGGGCGGCCGGGTGCAGTACAGGGCCTACCAGCCGGGCGGCGCCGGCAACTACGTCGTGATCGACGCGCGGGCCGACCCCCGCGACTACGTCTACATGCACCTCAAGCGGCGGGGCCCCCGGAAGGGCACACGCGTCCACACCGGCGAGACGATCGGCCGCGTCGGCCAAACGGGGGACGCGACCGCATGCCACCTGCACTTCGAGATCTGGTCGCGGCCGGGCTGGTACGAGGGCGGCCACGCGATGCGCTCCGTGACCAAGAAGCTGAAGGAGTGGGATCACTGGAGCTGAGGGTCGGCGCCGGATAGATTGGCCGGCGTGCGAAGCGCGCCGCGGTTCCCGAGCGTCAGCAGGGACGCCGGCCACTACGAGAGCTACTACCTCAAGGCGACCCGCCCGGGCGGCGGGCGCGGTGTCTGGATCCGCCATACGGTCCACAAGCGGCCGGAGGAAGACGCCACCGCGGCACTGTGGCTGACGCTCTTCGATGCCGACGCCCCCGGCCCGCGGGCGGTCAAGGCGGCGTTCGGCGCCGACGAGCTGTCGGTTCCGGACGGGGGCTACATCCGCATCGACGGCGCGGCGTTGGAGCCCGGACACGCCAAAGGAAAGATCGCCACACCCGAGCTGAGCGCGGGCTGGGACCTGCGCTTCTCGGATGATGGCGACGCGTTTCACCATCTCCCATACGACCGCCTCTACGACGCCCCGCTTCCCCGGACCAAGTTCCTATCGCCCTACCCGAGCGCCCGCTTCGACGGCGGCGTGACCGTCGGCGAGGAGGTCATCGAGGTTTCCTCATGGCCGGGTATGGTGGGTCACAACTGGGGGGCCGAGCACGCGGAGCGCTGGGTCTGGATCCAGGGCGCGTTCCTGGACGGCGAGGAGCCCACCTACTTCGACATGGCGGCCGGCAGGATCAAGCTCGGCCCCGTGCAGACGCCGTGGGTCGGCAACGCAATGCTGCGCATCGGCTCCGTCGAGCATCGCCTCGGCGGATTCGATCGCATGCTGTCGACGAAGGTGTCCGAGCGGCCCACGAGCTGCACGTTCCAGATCGCGGGCAAGGGCATCAAGGTCCGGGGACGGGTCGCCTCGGAGGCACGGAACTTCGTCGCCTGGGTCTACGCGGACCCCAAGGGCCCCGAGCACAACACCATTAACTGCTCCATCTCCGACCTCGAGCTGGAGGTCCAGCGCGACGGCCGGCCGCCCGAGCGCCTGGAGGTCATCGGCGCCGCGGCGTACGAGTTCGGGACCCGCGACACCGACCACGGGATCCCGCTGCAGCCCTATTCCGACGGCTAGCGGCGGCGGAACCGCGCCCAGGTGCTCATCAGGTCCAGGCGCCGCTGTAGCGTCGATCCCGAAGTGCGCGAGCTGCCGCGCGAGCCGATCACCTTGGCCTGGACGATGCGCGGTGACTCACCGGTCTTGGTGACCCGGATCTTCTTCAGGCGCCCGCTGAACAGGCCGTGGAGTCGCGACTGCATCTCCCGCTGCGAGTAGCGCACCTTCCACGTGTGGAAGGGGGATACGTCGTCGTAGGGGTCCCTCACGCTCACGAGGTACGGGACCGGGCTGGAGCCGAAGGCGTACTGGACGCTCTCGGTCTGCCCGCCAGAGGTGGAGAAGAAGAACGCCGTGATCACGTGCTTGTGGTAGCGGAGGACCTCGTCGCTGGTCGAGTTGACGGCGCGGTCGGTGGCCTTCGTCTCGCTCGCCTTGCCGCCGTAGACCTGGCTGCGGGTGTCGTCGTAGACGTCGAAACCCCGACCGCCACCGGCGCTCAGCGCGTACGAGCGCGTCGCCACCGCCTGGGCCCGCAGCGCGTTCTTCGGCCAAGAGGACGACATCTCGTTGGCGACCACGCCGCGCGCGTAGTCGTCGAGCCCCACCTTGTTCACCACCAGGAGCCCCCCGGTCTCCTTCGCCACCAGCCTGCCGCGATACGTGCTCTTGCCGTTGACGTGGATGCCGCTCCCGCTCTTGGCGGTTCCGGACTTGCCGCAGGACGCAATTCTGTGGCCGCGAGCGTTTCGCAGCACGACCTTTGAGCCCGCGTCGGCGAACCCGTACTCGCGGCCCTTCCGCAGCCGCTTGCCGCAGGCCGAGCGCGCACCGCTGAACCCGACCGAGCCGACGCCGGATTCGAGGAGAACCCGTATCTGCCCGCTCGCCTCGCCGATCCGAGTGTGGCGGTAGTAGTGAGTGAGGATCGAGCGGTAGCCGCGGCCGTGCTTCGCGTAGCCGTAGGCGCCGTACTGGCTCATGCCCACGCCGTGCCCGAATCCGCGCCCCTTGATCACCCAGCCAGCGGCGCCCGCGCTGCCCGCGAACGCACACGACACGAGCGCCGCGCACACGGCGGCGGCGGTCGCAATTCCATTTGCTCGCCGGAATCTCATCTGCCTGCGTGGCCCGCCCTGAAACCAGGCCCACCGGATCGCGCTTCGACCCCGCCGACGGGTTCCCTGCCTAGTGCTCCCCGCCGAAAGTACGGTCGCATTTGGCGGCCCGGATCGACGCCTGGCGGCGTCATCCGGCTTGACTTTGCCGCCAGCAAAGCCTACGCCGTCTTCCTTGCCAACCGCCGATCCGGCCTCGCCAAGCCACGACCGTACCTCCGGCGAGAAGCACTCATGATCGTAGGGAGTTGCGTCGGGTAGTTTGGGAGCGATGACTTCGATGGAGGTGTGGGATGGCAATCGCGACTAAGGAGCAGAGCGTCGTCGACCGGGTCGCCAAGCAGCTCTACATCGGCGGCGAATGGCGCGACGCGAGCGGCGGCGAGACCCTCGCCGTCGAGGATCCGGCGACCGGCGAAGCGTTGTGCGAGATCGCCGACGGCACAGCTGAGGACGCGAAGGCGGCGCTCGACGCCGCGGTCGCAAAGCAGGCGGAGTGGGCCGCCACCCCACCCAACCAGCGCTCGGAGATCCTATGGCGCGTCTTCGAGGCCCTGAACGAGCACGCCGACGACCTCGCCCTGCTGATGACGCTCGAGATGGGCAAGACGATCGCGGAGTCGAAGGCGGAGATCGCGTACTCCGCCGAGTTCTTCCGCTGGTTCTCGGGCGAGGCGCTGCGGATCGACGGCTATTACAAGGTGGCCGGCAACGGCGCCTCCCGCGTCCTCGTGATGCGCCAACCGGTCGGCCCGTGCTTCTTCATCACCCCGTGGAACTTCCCCATGGCGATGGGCACCCGCAAGCTCGGCCCGGCGATCGCGGCCGGCTGCACGATGGTCTGGAAGCCACCGCAGCAGACGCCGCTGTCGGCCTTCGCCCTCGCCCAGCTCCTCGAGGAGGCCGGCCTCCCGGGCGGCGTCCTCAATGTCATCACGAGCTCGTCGTCGAGCTCGGTCGCCGAGCCGATCATCTCGGACACGAGGTTGCGAAAGCTCTCGTTCACCGGCTCCACCGAGGTCGGGCGAAAGCTGATCGCGCGGTCCGCCGACAACGTGCTGAAGGTGTCCATGGAGCTCGGCGGCAACGCCCCCTTCCTGATCTTCGACGACGCCGATCTCGACGCCGCGGTCGAGGGGGCGATGATCGCCAAGATGCGAAACATCGGCGAGGCCTGCACGGCAGCCAACCGCTTCCACGTCGCGGATTCTGTCGCCGGTGACTTCGCCGAGAAGCTCGCCGAGCGGATGCGGAAGCTGCGCGTCGGCCGCGGCACCGAGGATGGGGTCGACGTCGGGCCGCTGATCGACGACGACCAGCGCGGCAAGGTCGCGGACCTCGTGCAGGACGCGGTCGGCAAGGGCGCGAAGGCGCTGGTCGGCGGGAGCACGATCGGCGGCGCGGGCTACTTCTACGAGCCGACGGTCCTGGCCGACGTCCCCCCCGAGGCCCGCCTGCTGAAGGAGGAGATCTTCGGGCCCGTGGCACCGGTCGCCTCGTTCGAGTCGACCGAGGACGCGATCGCCGCGGCGAACGACACGGAATACGGCCTCGTCGCCTATGTGTTCACCCGAGACCTGAAACGCGCCCTCACGGTCTGCGAGGGGCTCGAGACCGGCATGATCGGCCTCAATCAGGGCATGGTGTCGAACGCCGGCGCGCCGTTCGGTGGCGTCAAGCAGTCCGGGATCGGACGCGAGGGCGGCAACGAGGGCATCGAGGAGTACCTCGAGACGAAGTACGTCGCCGTCAACCTCTGACGCGGCGCCTCGCCTCAGGCTCGCCCTAAGTGCCCCCGGGGTCCTTCGGTGGGTGCTCGAAGACCCACCGCTGGTGCGCGGCGTGAGCTTCGAATGCGTCATCGGGACTGGCGACCTGTCCGGGCCGTCGCCCGCGAATCCGTCAGTGGTCGTGGAGACGAGCTCGATGTGGGCGCCGTAGCTCGGGACGCTGTCCAGCTGGAACGTCCGGTCAGACATCGCGAACGACGTGGCGAGGTTCCAGAGGTTCGGGATCGCGCCCTGGGTGAACTGGGTGAAGCAGCCCGCGACTCTAAATATTGGAGTCGGCTTCTAGGGCCAGTCGTCCTAGCGCCCGAGCAGCGTTCCCAGCAAGCCGCCGTGTGAGCCGCGCTTCTCGAGGTAGCACTGGTGGTACTCCTCGGCGCGCCAGAACGGAGCGGAGGGCTCGACCTCGGTCACGATCTGGTTCCGGAACCGCGGCTGGGCGCGCTCGATCACCTGTCTCGCGATCTCGGCCTGGTCGTCGCCGTCGGCGAAGATCACCGAGCGGTACTGCCAGCCGACGTCGGGGCCTTGGCGGTTCAACTGGGTCGGGTCATGGATGTCGAGGTACTTCTCCACGAGCTGCTCGTAGTCGATCTTCGCGGGGTCGAAGGTGACCTGGCAGACCTCGACGTGGCCTGTGTTACCGGTGCAGACCTGCTCGTAGGTGGGGTTATCGACGTGGCCGCCCTCGTAGCCGACCGCAGTATCGATCACGCCATCCAGGCCCCGGAATGCCTCCTCGACCTGCCAGAAGCAGCCGGCTCCGAAGGTGGCCTTCTCGGTAATGGTCGTAGTGGCGCTCTCGGTGGTCATGGGGCTCCTCTCAAATCAAGCTCTAAGCCAATGATGGCATCTACTCATTAGTCGCCAGAGCGGGCGCGGCGTTACGGCTTGTCCACCGGCCGACCAGTCGCTAGTCGTGCGGGTGGGCCATCCGCCGGTGGTCGAGCGCCTCGTCGAGGATCTCCTCCGACACGCCCTTCTCGCGGGCCACTTCGCGCAAGGGGCGGCCCGACTCATGCGCCTCCTTGACGATCTCGGCGGCGGCGTCGTAGCCGATGTGGGGGTTGAGGGCCGTCGCGGTCGCGAGCGTCGCTTCCGCGTGGCGGTTCGTCATCTCCTCGTCGGCCTCGATCCCGGTAACGCACTTCGTGTCCAGCAGGCGACAGGCGGAGGCGAGGAGCTTGATCGAGTCCAGCAGGTTGCGCGCGATCAGCGGCACCCGCACATTCAGCTCGAACTGCCCCTGCGAGCCGGCCATCGTGATCGCCGCGTCATTGCCGACGACCTGGTCGGCGACCTGGATCGTCACCTCCGGGATCACAGGGTTGACCTTGCCGGGCATGATCGATGAGCCCTTCTGAAGCGCCGGCAGCTTGATCTCGGCGAGTCCGGCGCGCGGCCCGGATCCCATCAGCGCGAGGTCGTTCGCGATCTTGTTGAGGGAGGCGGCCACGACCTTGAGCGCGCCTGAGAGCTCGACCAGCGCGTCGCGGTTTCCCTGCGCCTCGAAGGGATCGGCGGGCTCTGAGATCTCGAGCCCGGTCGCCTCGCTGAGCTTCGTGCGAACGCGCTGCGCGAATTCCGAGTGCGTGTTGAGCCCCGTGCCCGTGGCCGTCCCGCCCAGCGGGATCTGCCCAACCCGGGCAAGCGTGCCGCGAACGCGCTCGGTCCCCAGCCGGACCTGCGCCGCGTACCCGCCGAACTCCTGCCCAAGCGTCACCGGGACCGCGTCCATCAGGTGCGTGCGCCCGGCCTTGACGACGTCGGCGAACTCCTCAGCCTTTCGCTCGAGTGCGGACGCGAGCTCGTCCATCGCGGGCAGCAGGTCGCGCGTGGTCTCGTCGAGGGCGGCCAGATGGACGGCGGACGGGAAGACATCGTTCGACGATTGGCCCATGTTCACGTGGTCATTGGGGTGGGTGCCGTCGCCCGCGAGGTTCGCGATCACCTCGTTGGCGTTCATGTTCGAGGAGGTGCCGGAGCCCGTCTGGAAGACGTCCACCGGGAACTGGTCGTCGTGATCGCCCTCCGCGATCGCATCGGCCGCGCTGGCAATGCGCTCGGCGATGTCCGCATCCAAGAGCCCGAGCTCGGCGTTGACCCGCGCCGCCGCCGCCTTGATCCGACCCAGCCAGTGCACCACCGGGGCCGGGATCGGCTGCCCGGACACTGGGAAGTTCTCTACGGCTTTCGCGGTCTCCCCTCCCCACAGCTGCTCGCGCTCGGTGTCCGTCGCGGCCATCGTTTTCCTCCGTTATCGCTTATCCGGTCGCCTCTCCGGCAGCGTATCCCTTCCCGAACGCCCGCTCGAACGCCGGGCCCGGCGATCCGCCGCCGGGCGCATACCGGGCTGCGGCGTCGATGCGGCGCACAAGATCGGCATCGCTGGGCACATGGGCGGTGCCCTCGTGGACCGCGCCGGCCAGGTACCCGAGCTGCACCGTCGCCGCGCCGCGTGGGTCGCGCCGCGACTGGGCGTTGAGGCGCGCGGCCGCCTGGATCACCGACTGAGTGACGTCGGGATCCTCCGCGCCCGTGAAGCAGTCGCTGATCGGCGTCTCCCCGGCGAGCCGCACGGCGCCCGGCGCGGCCTGAAGGGCCTTGAGGTAGTCATTGGCGGTGCCGCCGCAGGCGGCGGGCGTGGATGTCGAGGCCTTCGAGCCGCAACCTCCGGCGGCCACGACGGCGAGGGCGAGAGCGGCGACGATCGAGGTCGCTCGGAGCACCAGAGCCATGCTAGGGCCGGAGCCTCGGCGCGCGGTTGTCAGAATCAGCTGCTCATGGCGTTCCGCCCCGTGGATCCCAAGCAGTCGTTTTCCGCGCTCGAGGAGGGCATCCTCGAGCGCTGGCGCGAGCGCGACGTGTTCCATCGCTCGGTCGCGCAGCGGGAGGGAGCGGAGACCTGGAGCTTCTACGAGGGACCGCCCACGGCGAACGGACGGCCCGGCTCGCATCACGTTCTCTCGCGGGTCTTCAAGGACATCTACCCGCGCTACCGGACGATGCGCGGCTATCGCGTGCCGCGGAAGGCCGGCTGGGACTGCCACGGACTGCCGGTCGAGCTCGAGATCGAGCGCGAGCTCGGGATCAGCTCGAAGGCGGAGATCGAGGCGTACGGGATCGCCGAGTTCAACGAGCGGTGCCGGGAGTCGGTCTTCCGCTACGTCGACGAATGGGCGCGGCTTACCGAGCGGATCGGATTCTGGATCGACCTGGACGACGCGTACGTGACGCTGCGCGACTCATACATCGAGTCGGTCTGGTGGTCCCTGCGCAAGATCTGGGAGGACGGGCGCCTGTATCAGGGACACAAGGTCGTCCCCTACTGCCCGCGCTGCGGCACGGCGCTCTCCTCCCACGAGGTCGCGCAGGGATATCAGGACGTCGAGGACCCGTCGGTCTACGTGAAGCTGCCGCTCCGCGAGCCGATCCCGAGCGACGAGATCCCCGAATCGCCGCTGGAGCCCGGAGATCAGCTGGTCGTCTGGACGACGACGCCATGGACGCTCATTTCGAACGCGGCCGTGGCGGTCGGCCCCGACATCGAGTACGTGCGGGTGCGCCCCACGGGCGCCGAGGAGGTCTTCGTGGTGGCGTCCTCGCTGGTGGAGCGGGTGTTCGACGAGGAGGCGGCAGTCCTCGCCACCTTTCCGGGAAGCGCGCTCGCCGGAACCGCATACGAGCCGCCCTTCGGCTACATCACCGACTACGGGCCGCGCGGGCACACGGTGCTCGAGGGCGACTTCGTCTCCACCGAGGACGGGACGGGGCTCGTTCACACCGCGATCGCGTTCGGCGAGGACGACTTCCGCCTCGGCGAGCAGTACGGGATCACGCTCCAGAATCCGGTGCTCCCGGACGGCACCTTCGACGAGCGCATCACCGACTTCGCCGGGCGCAACGTCAAGGAGGCGGACCCGGACATCATCGAGGCGCTGCGACGAGAGGGCCGCCTGCTGCGGGCCGAGACCTACGAGCACGCGTACCCGCACTGCTGGCGCTGCGGCACGCCGCTGCTGTACTACGCGAAGTCGAGTTGGTACATCCGTACGACCGACGTGCGCGATCGGATGCTCGTCGAGAACCAGAAGATCGGCTGGCACCCCGAGCACATCAAGCGCGGACGCTTCGGCAAGTGGCTCGAGGGAAACCAGGACTGGGCGCTGTCGCGCGAGCGCTACTGGGGCACGCCGCTCCCCATCTGGGAGTGCACCTCGGACGATTGCGACGAGCGGTTCTGCGCCGGCTCGATCGATGACCTGCGCGCGCGCGGCGGCGAGGTTCCGGACGACCTTCACCGGCCCTACATCGACGAGGTCACGCTGCGCTGCGAGGCGTGCGGCGGCGACATGCGGCGCGTCGAGGAGACCATCGACGCCTGGTACGACTCGGGCTCGATGTCCTTCGCCCAGTGGCATTACCCCTTCGAGGGCGAGGACACGTTCAAGGAGCGGTTTCCCGCCGACTTCATCAGCGAGGGCATCGACCAGACCCGCGGCTGGTTCTACTCGCTGCTCGCCATCTCGACATTGCTGTTCGACCAGGCGAGCTACCGCAACTGCGTTTGCTTCGGCCTGATCCTCGACCCGGAGGGGCAGAAGATGTCCAAGAGCCGCGGCAACGTGGTCAACCCGTGGGACGTCATCGAGCGTCACGGCGCCGATGCCTTCCGCTGGTACTACTTCACCGCTCAGCAGCCCTGGGCGGGCTACCGGTTCTCGACCGAGACCCTCGGCGAGACCGTCTACCGGTTCTTCACCACGCTGTGGAACACGTACTCGTTCTGGGTGCTCTACGCGAACGCCGAGGGGATTTCGCCGGCCGACTTCGGTGAGCCCGAGAGCGCAACAAACGATCTCGATCGCTGGGCGCTCTCGCGACTCCAGCGGGTCGTGGCCGAGGTCATCGAGCGCATGGACGACTTCGACTGCACGACGGCGGGCCGCGTCATCTCCGAGTACGTCGACGAGCTCTCCAACTGGTACGTGCGCCTTTCGCGCCGGCGCTTCTGGGAGGGCGACCGTGCCGCCTTCGCCACCCTCCGCCACTGCCTGCTGACCGTGGGGTCGCTGCTCGCCCCCTTCGTCCCGTTCCTCGCCGACGAGCTCTACACGAACCTCGTCGCCGGCGGAGACGACGACTTTGCCGGCGCGCCCGACTCGGTCCACCTCGCGAACTACCCCGAGGCCAACGAGGCACTCGCGGATCCCGAGCTCGAGGCGGGTGTCGAGGCGGCGCTTCGCGCGATCGAGCTGGGCCGCGCCGCCAGGGCGGCGGCGCAGGTCAAGGTCCGCCAGCCGCTTCGCAAGGCCGTGATCGTCGCGCGCGGCGCCGAGCGCGCCGAGATCGAGCGGCTGCAGGACCTGGTCATCGGCGAGCTGAATATCAAGGAGCTCGAGTTCGTCTCCGAGGAGGCGGAGCTCGTCTCCTACGACGTCAAGCCCAACTATCGCTCTCTGGGTCCGCGGTTCGGCAAGTTGATGCCGAAGGCGGCCGCGGCCGTCGAGTCGCTGGATCCCGCCTCGGTTTCCGGTGCCCTCGCCGGGGAGCGCAGGATCGGGATCAACGTCGACGGAACACGAGCTGGAGCCCGAGGACCTGAGCCTCGTGATGAGGCCGCTGGACGGCTACCGCGTGGAGGCGGAGTCTGGTCGAGCCGTCGCGCTCGCCCTCGAGCTGGACGACGAGCTGCTCCGCGAGGGGCTGGCTCGGGAGATCGTCCATGCCGTTCAGAACGCCCGTCGCGACGCCGGCCTCGAGGTGACCGACCGGATCGAGCTCGTCCTGGGCGGCGACGCCGAGCTGCTCGAGGCTGCCCAGGCTCACGAGAGCTACCTCGCGGGCGAGACGCTCGCGACCGCCGTCAGCTACGACGGCGAGGTCACCGGCGCGACCGCGCAAATCGAGGGGCGAGACCTGCGCATCGCCCTCGAACGAGCGGCCTAGCCGCCCGCCGGCGGCGGGACCGACACGCTGACGACGCAATCGGCGCCGGAACAGCTCTGTAGCCCGGCGAGCACGCCGGCGAGCTTGCTGCGAGGCGCCTTGTACGTGCTCGAGTCGGCCTGGTTCTCGAGCTCGTATGGATCGACGTCGGTGTCGTAGAGCTCCCTGCCGACCACGGGGCCGGCTCCGATCGGGGTATCGGCTGCCGCCTGCGACGACGACCGCACCGCTCGGTGCCACTCGACGTACAGGTACCGCGACGTGCGAACCCCGTCGTAGGAGAGGGACTCGAACGACCCGGAGTGCCCTCGCGGCGCCGCGTCGTCACGCCCCTCGATCAGGATCGCGCGGTAGGGGTCCTCTTGGCCGCGGAGGAGCGACGTTCCGTCGGTGGGCCGTCGCTCGCTTGCCTGCTCGTGCGTGCCGGTGGCCGCGAGGATCGTCGGGGCCAGGTCGACGTTCGCGGTGGGCGCCGAGACCGACTTGTCCTCCGGGATCCCTGGCCCGCGGATGATGAGCGGCACGCGGATCGCCTCCTCATAGGGCAGGTTCTTGCCCACGGCCTCCCGGTGCTGGCCCAGCATGAAGCCGTTGTCCGAGGTGAAGATGATGACCGTGCGGTCGAGCTCGCCGGTGCGGCGAAGCGTGCCAACGAGCTCCGCCACGCTGCGATCCACCCCGAGCAGCGAGGCCAGGCGGCATTGGTAATCGGTCCGCATCTCCTTGAGGTCTGAAGCCGTGAGCGGCTTACGCCGCAGGAACGGCGGCTTGTCGCTCATGTCTGGCTCGTCGAACGAGGGCGGTCGGGGGAGCCGGGCGTGCGCGAACGCGTTCGCATCGGCGGGCGCCGGAACGGCGGTCTGTCCGGCTGGCTGGCCTTCGGGCACGCTCCCGCAGCGCCGGCTCGCGGCGTCGTTGCGGCCGAAGCCGAAATGCGGCGCCGTGTGCGGCACCCACAGGAAGAACCGCTTTTGACGGTCGGCGCTGCGCTCGACCAGCCGCTTGGCCAGGCGCGTCAAAACGTTCGTGTTGTAGTCGCCCGCGTGCGAGCCGAAGTCGCGTGTGCTCCCGTCCCCCGAGTTGAGGCTGAAGTCGTAGTAGTGCGCGATCGTGGACTCGGTCGTGGTCCACCAGTGACTCCATCCGGGCGGGATACCCGCGGGAGGGAACTCCGGCCACTTGCCCACCACCGACGTCTCGTAGCCCGCGGATCGAAGCCATACCGGCAAGGTCTTACCGGGATCGACCAGGTTCAGATACCCGCCGCCGTCGGTGTCGGGGAAGTTCCCCTGTACGCCGGTGTTGTGCGCGTACTGGCCGGTGAGGAACGTCGTGCGGGAGGGGCAGCAGAGCGGATACGAGGTGTAGAACCGCGTGAAGCTGGTTCCCTTGGAGGCGAGAAGGCGCTGCGTCTTCGGCATGACGCGGAGATCCGATGTCGTCTGATCGTCCGTCATCAGCACCAGGACGTTCGGCCCGTGTGTAACTGGCCTCGGAGGCTTCGGCGATTCGCCGCCGCCGCAGCCGGTCACGAGTCCCACGGCGATTGCCAGCCCCACCACGAGTGCCGGTCCGGCGACGTTCTTCCGTAGCAATATCTTCTGCGGGTTCATGAGCCGCCGCGGGCTCTACGCCCTTATCGGGATCACGGCTGTCGGAGCGCTCGTCAGGTTCGCCACCTTAGGGGTCCAGAGCTACGACCACGACGAGGCGGTGACGGCGGCCCGGATCCTGCACCCCAGCCTGTTCACGACCATGAACGAGGTCGTCGACAGCGAGCGCAGCCCGCCCCTGTACTACATCTTCGCGTGGCTCTGGTCGCGGCCGTTCGGGACGGGCGAGGTCGGTTTGCGCTCGCTCTCGGCGCTGTTCGGGACGCTCACGATCCCGCTTGCCTACTTGGCCGCCGCGGAGCTCAGCCGCCGCCGGCTGGTCGCGCTGCTCGCGGCCACGTTCGTCGCGCTGAATCCGTACCTCGTCTGGTACTCGCAGGAGGCGCGCTCCTACGCCCTGATGGTCCTGTTCATGACCGCCGCGCTCTACTTCTTCGCGCAATCACTGAGGGATCCAACCCCCCGTACGCTTGCGATGTGGGCCGTGGCG
>VAYL01000047.1:13691-16367 GCA_005884305.1 Actinomycetota bacterium | reverse complement strand
AACCTGCCCTGCGGTGAGGGATTCATCTCTCCGCTACACGACGCAGGCGGCGGGACGCTGGTGGTCGACGGGGTGATCGGCTCGATCGGGATCCCGGAGGAGCCCGTTGAGATCAGGGTCGAAAACGGCGCGCTGGTCGCCGGCAGTGGCGAGATGGGGGAGGAGCTGATGCGACAACTCCACGCCGCCGGGCCGGACGGCACCCGCGTCGCCGAGCTCGGCGTTGGGACGAACGAGAAGGCGATTCTGACCGGCGAGCTGCTCGAGGACGAGAAGATCCTCGGCACGATCCACGTGGCTTTCGGCGCTTCGGCCGGCATCGGCGGCGAGATCCAGGTGCCGGTGCATCTCGACTGTGTCGTGATGAAGCCGACGCTCACCGTGGACGGCACCGAGGTCGTCCGCGACGGCGAGCTCGTCGTCTAGGTCACGCCGACGAGATCATGCTGCTCGCCGTCCCGAATTTCTCGGAAGGGCGGGATACCAAGCGGATCGAGGAGATCGCGGGTGCGTTCGCCACCGGAGCGGCGCTTCTGGACACGCACTCGGACGCGCTCCACAACCGGACCGTGGTGACGCTGAGCGGAGCGCCCGGGGAGATCGTGACGCCGCTGGTCAACGGCGCCTGGTCGTGCATCAACTGCATCGATATGAGGAAGCACGACGGCGCGCACCCGGCCATCGGGGCGCTCGACGTCTGCCCGGTCGTCTGGCTGACGGAAGACGACCGCGACGCGGCACGCGAAGCCGCCGAAGCCACGGCGAGGGAGATCGGCTCGGACCTGAAGGTGCCGGTCTTCCTTTACGGCGACCTCGCCAGTCAGCCGAGCCACCGGGAGCGGGCGTTCTTTCGAGCCGGCGGGCTGGTCGAGCTGCACAGGCGCGTGAACGGCGGTGAGCTCCGCCCGGACTTCGGACCGAAGAAGGTTCACGACAAGGCGGGCGCCACGCTCGTGACCGCGCGCCCGCCGCTGGCCGCGTTCAACGTCGAGATGGCCGACGCCGACATCGACGTCGCCCGGGAGATCGCCTCGCGGCTTCGGGAGTCGGGCGGCGGCCTGAACGGCGTTCGCGCGATCGGCATCGACCTGGGCAAGGGCCACATGCAGGTCTCCACGAACGTCCATGACCCGGGCGAAGTCCCGCTGGCGGCGGTGGTCGAGCGAATCGGTGAGCTCGGGGAGCCGCTCGGCGCCCGTCCGCAGGCCGGCGAGGTCGTCGGCCTGATCCCCGAGCGGGCGCTCGAGGGCTGGCACGATCAGGTACCGCTGGTCGGCTTCGACCCCGCCAAGCACGTAATCGAGCGCCGCGTTCGCGTCTAGACAACTAGGGCGGCGCCGTCGCCGGCGCCGCCCCGGCAGCCCCTAGTCCTCCGCGGCCTGGCGCTCCTTCACCTTCTGCTCGAGCTGCTCCATGATCGCCGGGTCGCGCAGCGTCGTCACGTCGCCGAGCTCGCGTCCCTCCGCGATGTCGCGCAGCAGGCGGCGCATGATCTTGCCCGAGCGCGTCTTCGGCAGATCGCCCGTCCAGATGACCCGCTTCGGGCGCGCGATTTTCGAGATCCGCTGCGCGACGTGCTCGCGGATCTCCTCCTTGATCTCGTCGGAGCCCTCGAGGTCGCCCTCGAGCGTCACGAACGCGCAGATCGCCTGGCCGGTGTCCTCGTCGCTCTGCCCGATCACCGCGCACTCCGCCACCTTCGGGTAGGAGACCACGGCCGACTCGACCTCCGCCGTCGACAGGCGGTGGCCCGAGACGTTGACAACGTCGTCGACGCGACCGAGGACCCAGAAGTACCCGTCGGAGTCCTCTCTTGAGGCGTCCCCGACGAGATAGGTCTCCTTGTCCCACTTGTCGTAATACGTCTCGACGAACCGGTCGTCCTCCTTGTACAGCGGTGACGACGAGGTAGCCGCCCTGGTTCGCGGGAACGGGCTTGCCGTCGCGCGTGCGAATCTCGGGGACGATGCCGGGCAGGGGCAGCGTCGCGGAGCCGGGTTTCGTCGGCGTGGCGCCCGGCAGCGGCGAGATCATGATCGCGCCGGTCTCGGTCTGCCACCACGTGTCGACGATCGGGCAGCGATCGCCGCCGATCACCTTGCGGTACCAGAGCCACGCCTTCGGATTGATCGGCTCACCGACCGTCCCCAGCAGGCGAAGCGACGACAGGTCGTGTCCACCCGGGTACTGCGGGCCCCACTTGATGCAGGCTCGAATGGCGGTCGGCGCCGTGTACATGATCGTCACGCCGTAGCGCTCGACGATCGACCACCAGACGTCCTTGTCGGGATAGTCCGGCGCGCCCTCGTACATCACGCTGGTCGCGCCGTTCGACAGCGGCCCGTACACGATGTAGCTGTGGCCGGTGACCCAGCCGACGTCGGCCGCGCACCAGAACGTGTCCTCGTCCGGCTTCAGGTCGAAGACGTACTTGTGGGTGAACGTGACCCCGAGGAGGTAGCCGCCCGTCGTGTGCAGCACGCCCTTCGGCTTCGCGGTCGATCCCGAGGTGTAAAGGACGTAGAGCGGGTGCTCCGCGTCCAGTTGCTCGGGAGCACACTCGGCGTCGGCCGCCTCGACCGCTTCGTGGTACCAGACGTCGCGACCCTCCTGCATGTCGCAGTCGGCGCCGGTGGCCTTGACGACGAAGATCGTCTCGATCGAGTCGACGTCGCC
>VAYL01000047.1:619-13550 GCA_005884305.1 Actinomycetota bacterium | reverse complement strand
TGCGTGCGCATGCCAGCATCGCGACCACGACCTCGGGGATCATCGGCAGGTAGATCCCGACGATGTCCCCCTTGTCGATCCCGCGATCCTTCAGCGCGTTGGCGAACTTCTGGACCTCGGCCAGGAGCTCGGCGTAGGTGATGTCGCGCTCCTCGCCCTCCTCGCCGCGCCAGTGGAAGGCGACCTTGTCGCCCTTGCCGGCCTCGACGTGACGGTCGAGGCAGTTGTAGGACACGT
Source organism: Actinomycetota bacterium (assembly GCA_005884305.1). Lineage (GTDB taxonomy): Bacteria > Actinomycetota > Thermoleophilia > Solirubrobacterales > 70-9 > AC-56. Next base: position 13,313 of record VAYL01000047.1, on the reverse strand, counting down.
TCAGCTTGCCGTCCTCGAACCACTTGTAGAACGGCGGGTTCGAGTCGTTCAGCGTCTCCTGCGGCTCCGTGAACCAGTCAAGGAGCTCGCTGGCCTGCCGCGCCCAGAACGCCTTGAAGTCCTTCTCGGCCTCCTCGTGCAGCGACCAATCGCTGACGAGCGCCTGCTCGCGGAATTCATCCGGCGGCGGGAACTTCTCGATCTCCAGCTCCTTCGCGAGCTCGCGTTCGAGCTGTTCCGTGTCTATGACATGCGTGGCCATCTCGCTCTCCTCGCCTTAAGAACACCTCTCCATCTCTATGTATTGAAGCTCACTTGGGGTGGCGGCCTGCTGGCGCGGCAACAAGACCGCGCCAGCGTGCTGCCGATTACCGCCTCTCGGTCACTCCCTCGCCAATGGGTACACGGGCAGCACCGTCCGCCCGAACGTCGAATTGGTGACAACGGCGAAGGAGGCGTACCACGCGGCCGCCGCAGTCGCGAGCCCGATGTAGCCACCCCAGTGGGTGACGGTCTCGTGTGCACCCGAAGCGCCGATTGCCAGGAGGATGAACGTCGCTGCCAACAGGAAGAACACGAGGGCCACCGCGGCCGTCGTGCGCAGCGATGCCACGAACATGTAGGTCGTGAATATCGCCCACGCCCACAGGTACAGCCCGGCCGCGTGGCCGGCGTCGGCAGGCGGGATCGAGCTGGCGAAGAACACCTCGAACACGAACAGCGAGAGCCAGAACGCTCCGAAGGAGCTGAAGGCAAGCGCGCCGAAGGTGTTTCCGTTGCGGAACTCCCACATCCCTGCGAGGAGCTGGGCGAGTCCCCCGTAGGCGAATGCGAGCCCGAACACGACCGGCTCGCCGGAGGCGCTCACGAGGTTCGCGTTGAACATGCTCAGCACGAACGTCGTCATCGCGAATCCAGCAAGCCCTAGTGGAGCGGGGTCTGCCACTGTCCACCCGACCCGCTCCATAGCGTTTGCGAGGCGGGCGGACTGGCCCGCGGTCGGGTCGACTTCGGGGACCGCTGCTCTCTCCATAGCCCCTCACTTTCCCCGTCCCGACAACGCCCCGGCAGGTGCGTGCCGGGACCGGATCGCTTTTGTTGCTATTGAATCGTTCGTTCCCCGCTGGCGCTTGTCGTAAACCTGACAATCCCCGCTTGGCATGAGTCGCGGGTCTAACCGTGGGCGCATGGACCAGGGAGAGCGAGCCTGGGCGGATACATTGCAGCCGTGGCCCAGACCAGGAAGAGGCGGCGCCGAAAGCACCGCGGCACGCAAACCGGAAGGGTCGACCGGCGGGGACGCGCCGGCCGGCCGCGAAGCCGCGAGGAGGCCCGAGCGCGGGCTCGCAAACAGAGGGTCGACAAGCGCGACCGGCCGCCCACCTGGACGGCGGCGATGGGGCGGGCGTTCTTCGGGGCCGCGATCTTCTTCATCCTGCTCATCCTGATCTTCAAGCAGGGGGTGCCGCAATCGCTGGGCCTGTCCGCCGCCATGTTCCTGATCTACATCCCGATGAGCATGGCGCTCGACCGGTTCATGTACCGGCGGCGCCTCCGCAACCAGATGCGCGAGCGCGAGGAACGCAAAACGGGCGCCAAGCGCTAGCCGCCTGCTTGTCCATTGCGCCAGCCGCGTCGTTGTCGGATTAGTTCGACATATCCGAACAAATCCGACAATCCCGGGGCGCGGATACCCTGACTGGCATGGACGTCCGCTCGTTCACCGTCGGCCCCGTAGCCGAGAACTGCTACATCGCGCGCCGCGACGGCGCCGATCACGGGGTGATCGTCGATCCCGGCGAGGAGGCCGAGCGAATCCTGGGCGCGGTGGATTCGCTGGGCTTGACGATCGACGCGATCCTCGTCACCCACTGCCACTTCGACCACATCGGCGCAGTGGCGCCGGTGGCGGAGGCGACGGGCGCTCCCGTCTGGTGCCCCGAGATCGAGGTGCCGGTGCTCGCGGACATCATGTCCTACGTGCCGTGGCCTGGGTTTGGGCCGTTCGAGAGCTACGACGCCGACGAGACCGTGGCCGGGGGCGAGCATCTGTCGCTCGCCGGGCTCGAGATCGACGTTGTCTTCACGCCGGGCCACAGCCCGGGCCACGTGACCTATGCGATCCCGGCGGAGGGTGCCCTGTTCTCCGGGGACGTCCTGTTCAGGGGCTCGGTCGGGCGCACCGACCTCCCGGGCGGGGACTGGGGGACGCTGCTGGAGAGCATCCGCGGCCTCGTCGACTCCTTTCCCGAGGAGACGACCGTGTACCCGGGCCACATGGGAATCACGACCCTCGGCGCGGAGCGCGCCACGAACCCGTTCCTCACCGAGCTGGCGCGGTAAGCGGGCATCCGCACCCAAGAAATAGGCTCGTATCACTGATGGCGGATCGCTTTCAGGCGCAGCGGGGAACCGCCGACGTGCTGCCGGCGGAGGCGACCGCGCGCGCACACATCCAGCGGGTGGCGCGCGAGCTCCTGGAACGGGCCGGCTACGCGCGAATCGAGACCCCGATCTTCGAGGACACCGAGCTGTTCGCTCGCGGGGTCGGCGGCTCGACGGACATCGTCCGCAAGGAGATGTTCACCTTCGAGGACAAGGGTGGGCGCAGCATCACCCTGCGGCCGGAGGCGACTGCGTCTATCTGCCGCGCCTACCTGGAACACGGGATGCAGAAGCTCCCTCAGCCGGTGAAGCTGTGGTGGTACGGGTCCCTCTTTCGCCACGAGCGCCCGCAGGCCGGGCGCTTCCGCCAGTTCACTCAGCTCGACGCCGAGGTGATCGGCTCCGACTCGCCGCTCGTCGACGCAGAGCTGATCCTTCTGTGCGACGAGTTCCTGCGGACGCTGGAGGTCCCCGAACTGACGCTTCGGATCGGCAGCCTCGGCTCGCCGGAAGCGCGCGCCTCCTACCGGGAGGAGCTCGTCGCCTACCTGCGGAAGCACGAGTCCGACCTGGCCCGCGACGTTCGCGAGCGCATCGACGAGAACCCGCTGCGGGCCTTCGACTCCAAGGACGAGTCGACCCAGGCGGTGATGGCCGACGCGCCCACGATGCTCGACCGCCTTGAAGGAGAGGACGCCGAGCATTTCGCCACGGTGCGCCGGCTGCTTGACCAGGCGGGGATCGAGTACGAGCTCGACGGGCGGCTCGTGCGCGGGCTCGACTACTACACGCGGACGGTATTCGAATTCCACTCGGCCCGGCTCGGCGCGCAGTCGCAGGTCGCCGGCGGGGGCCGTTATGACCGGCTCATCGAGCTGCTGGGCGGGCCGCCGACGCCGGCCAACGGCTGGGCCGCCGGCATCGAGCGGATTCTGCTGGTGATCGGCACGCCGGAGGACCAGGAGCCTCACGACGTGTTCGTCGCGGCCGAGGACTCCCAGCGGGAGCGGGCGCTGGCCCTCGTCACCGAGCTGCGGCGAGCGGGCCTGCGCGCTGACCTCGATCTCGCGGGACGTGGCATGAAGGGCCAAATGCGCCAGGCCGACCGCGTGGGCGCCGGCCATGCGCTGATCCTGGACGCGGACGGATCGCTCCAGCTGCGTGACATGCGGTCAGGCGAGCAGCGCGAGGTGGAGGCGCAGCGGGTGGTCGAGGAGCTGAGCGCGGGATGAGCTCCGCCGACTCGGGATTCCCCGCACTGCGGGCGAATGGATACCGCGACGCGTGGTGCGGTCAGGTCCTGCCGGACCGCGTGGGTGGGAACGCGCGCGTGGCAGGCTGGGTACACCGCCGCCGCGACCACGGTGGCCTCGTGTTCGTCGACCTGCGGGACCGCACCGGGCTCGTCCAGCTCGTCTTCAACCCGGATACGGCGGGCGGTGCGTTCGAGCTCGGGCACAAGCTGCGCGCGGAGGACGTGCTGAGCGCCTCGGGCGAGGTGGTTCGGCGCTCGCCGGAGACCGTCAACCCCGACCTGCCGACCGGCGAGGTTGAGATCCGGGTGTCCGAGGCGGACCTGCTCGCCGACGCCGAGACCCCGCCGTTCGAGATCGAGTCGTTCTCAGGTGAGGTGGGCGAGGAGATGCGTCTCCGCTACCGCTACCTGGACCTGCGCCGGGAGCGCATGCGCACCGCGATCGAACTGCGCCACCGCGTGGTGCGGGCGATCCGGGAGTTCTTCGACGGCGAGGGATTCGTCGACATCGAGACGCCGATGCTCTCGCGCTCGACGCCGGAAGGAGCGCGCGACTTCCTGGTGCCGTGGCGCCGCGAGCCCGGCACGTTCTTCGCGCTGCCCCAATCGCCGCAGCTCTTCAAGCAGCTTTTGATGATCGCCGGGTTCGAGCGCTACTACCAGATCGTCCGTTGCTTCCGGGACGAGGACCAGCGCGCGGACCGGCAGCTCGATTTCACCCAGCTCGACGTCGAGATGTCGTTCGTCGATGTCGAGGACGTGCTGGACGTCAACGAGCGCATGCTCGCCCTCGTGCTCGACCGGGTCGACGGGCCCGAGATCCAGGTGCCGATCCCGCGGATGGGGTTCGACGAGGCGATGTCTCGCGGCCGGACCTGCGGTTCGGGATGGAGCTCGTCGACGTGAGCGAAGCGCTGCGGAGGACCGAGTTCAGGGTCTTCGCGGGGAGGATCGAAGGGGGCGGGGTGGTGAAGGGGCTGAACGCCGGCCAGCGCGATCTGCCGCGCTCAGCGCTGGACGGCCTGATCTCGCGGGCGCAGGATCTGGGTGCCAAGGGGCTCGTATGGGCGTTCCGCGAAGGCGAGGGGTGGCGATCGCCGACGGCCAAGTTCCTGAGCGCTGAGGAGCTTCGAGCCGTGAACGAGACGCTCGGCGCCGAGGAGGGGGACCTCCTCCTACTCGTCGCCGACGACGCGGCGGTCGCCAACGCGGTCCTCGGCCAGATGCGCCTGGATCTGGGTGAGCGGTTCGACCTCATGCACGGCGAGCGGTTCGTGTGGATCGTCGATTGGCCGATGTTCGAGTGGAGCGACGAGGACTCGCGGTGGGATCCGCTCCACCACCCGTTCACGGCGCCGGACGGCGAGTTCGACCCCGAACGCCCGGGAGAGGCGCGGGCGAAGGCCTACGACATCGTGTGGAACGGGCAGGAGATGGGCGGCGGGTCGGTCCGTATCTCAGACCCGGCGGTTCAGGAGCAGGTCTTCGACGTGATCGGAATCGGCGAGCAGGAGGCCAGGGAGCGGTTCGGGTTCCTCCTCGACGCGCTTCGCTACGGCGCGCCGCCGCACGGCGGGATCGCCTACGGCCTTGACCGCATCGTCCAACGGCTGATCCACTCGGACAACATCCGCGACGTGATCGCCTTCCCCAAGACCGCATCGGGCGCCGACCCGCTCACGGGCGCGCCGGCGGCCGTCGACGAGGCCCAGCTACGGGAGCTCGGCCTAGCGCTGCGGGGACGGCCTCAGTCCGCCCGGTAAGCGCGGTACATTCCCGCCCGTCATTCTCGGGATCTGGGAGGTAGACACGTGAACCTGTCTCAACTGTTCGCGCCCGACGACGGACGAGATGCGCTGCGGACTCTCGCCGGGCTCCTGTTGGGTTTGGGCTTCGCCATGGCCTGGGCAAGAAAGTCGGGCGGACTCGGAGGAGGTTGGGGCGATTGGGGCCTGTTCATCACGCTCCTGATCATCACCGTCTTCCTCTACGGAGTCGGGCTCATCGGGCGGCTGAACACGCCCACGGCTCGCGGCTGGCAGAGCGTGTACGTGGTGTTCGGGGTCATCTTGATCCCCGTCCTGCTGCTTCAGTTCGTCCAGGCGGTGAATGGGAACACCGGCGCGGCGCTCAACATCTTCTGGGTCTTTCTGGTTGGCGCTGGGGCCGCGTTTGCGGCAACGCTCATAGCCGACGTCCGCTACGGGCTGCTGCTTGGATCGATCTTCATCATCGTCTCGTGGTCCGAGCTGTGGCAGAAGATCCTGTCCAACGGGATCTTCGCCCATTACGGGATCTACCGGGGGCTCCTGGTCATCATCGGACTGATCCTCCTCGCGGGCGCGGTCGCGGTCTATCGCATGGATCCGGCGGCCAGGTTGCGCCGTGGTTCGGCGGCTGCCGCTGAGCCGGAGCGCTGGGTACGGGCACAGGACATGGTCACCGGCGCCGCGCTCGCGGGCGTCCTTGCTGGCGCGCTTACTTTCACGGTGTTCTTCGTGCAGAGCAGCTCCCTGTTCGCGGTGGCGGTCGCTTCGCCGAGCCTGCTGTGGGACCTCGAGCTGCTCGTCGCGTCGCTTCTCGCCGTGCTGTGGGGTGCGAGTCTCGGCAATCGGGGAACCACGTACATCGGCGCGATCGGGTTGTTCATCTTCCTGGTCGACGTCGGGAGTGAAGTCGGGATCAAGGACATACCGGCGTCGACGATCGTCGGTTGGCCGCTGATCCTCGCGATCGTTGGCGCTGCGCTGTTCCTCGCGAGTCTCGCGCCGAACATCGCGGCCCCGAATCTCGCGACGCGGATTCGCGCCACCGTCGGGGGCAGCGGCACCGCGGGGGCGGCCCCTCCGCCGCCGCCACCACCGCCACCGCCCCCGCCAGCGGCGGGCGGGACCGGCGGATTCGGCGGGCCGGGCGGCACCGCTCCATAGATTCCCGGGGGTGGCGACCCCCAACGACGCCGAGCTGGCCCGGCAGGTCCTCGTGGCGCTCAGCCACGGGGACGTGCAGGGCTTTGCGGCGCTCGTCCACCCGGACGTCGAGATCCACACCGCGCGCGGCGTTTATCGCGGGTCGGACGCGGCCGGCGAGTGGGCGAGGAAGAAATACGAGCACCTCGAGCGCCATTTCGCCGTTGACGCGCTCGACGTGCGAGGTGACGAGGTCGTGGCGAGGGTAAAAACGCAGTACGTCTGGCGCGAGACTGGGCTTGTCGGAGACGAGGAGCCGATGACGATCCATCTCGGCTTCGCCGACGGCAAGCTCGTCAGGTGGGAGTACGGCGAGCCCTGACGCGCCCCGCAGGGTGGCCAGCCCCGGGCTTAGATGCTCAAGCTTTCCGCGTGCCTGTCGAGCAACTGGGTGATTGGTATCGTCATGGAAGGCTCGAGCTTGTTCGACAGCCGCTCTTATTGTGAGCCAACACAATCGGCTTGGGGGTCGATTTCCGGTAGGCCGCGTGCGGTCAAGCTGGTAGACACCCACCTTCTCAGCAAGGTTCTCAGGCCGAGCGGCAACGGCAAGTTGGGGCCTTTTTTCTTGCCGTTTTCCGCGACCGATTGGGGGCGCCCATGAGGAAGGCCCTCAACGACAACCCGGTCGTCCAGATCGGCGCCCTCGCGGCCCTCGCGCTGCTCGTCGGCTTTCTGCTGATCACGCGGATGTCGCACAAGAGCTCCGAGAGCTCGACCGCGTCGACGACCACGCCGTCGGCGGCGTCGTCCACCGAGTCGAGCATCGCTCCCGCCGCGACAAGCGGCACCGCGGCAAGCCCATCTGTGTCGCCGACGAGCGCGCCGCCGGTGACGGCGGGCGCGTCCGCCGGAGCGACGGCGGGCAGTTTCGTTGCCGGCCCCGGGCTGCCGGCGCCGGTAGCGCAGGCCTACAAGGCCGACAAGGTCGTCGTCCTGCTGGTGGTCAGGCGCAACGGAATCGACGACGACGCCGTCAAGAGCAGCGTTGAGCACGTGGCCGGACCCGCCGTCTCGCTCTTCGTGACCAACGCGGGCCACATCGCGCGCTACTCGCGCATCGCCGCAGGCGTCAACGTCGATCGCGTCCCGGCGCTCATCGTGCTGCGACCGCGCAAGCTCACGCACGGCTCGGTCCCGGAGGCGAGCGTCAGCTACGGCTTCCGCAGCGCCGACAGCGTCGCCCAGGCGATTCGCGACGCGCTCTACAAGGGCCCGACGAACCTGCCGTACTACCCGAAGTAGGCAGTAGACAGTAGGCAGTAAGCAGTAGGCAGAGGGATCGCGCCTACGTTTGCCTACTGCGGAGGCGGGCGAAGCCCGCCGACCTGCTTACTGCTTACTGACGTGGCGCTAGCCTCGGGCGCACGATGGACGCCGCCCTACTTGCCTCCTACGCGAGCGAGGATGCTCGCCGCGGCCCTGCGCCCGATGGCGCGTTCACCGGCGCCGCGGGAGGCGCGCCGTGTGGAGATCTCGTACGGGTATCGATCACGATCGAGGAGGGCGCGATCGCCGAGGTGACCTTCGACGCCGAGGGCTGCACCACGGCGACGGCTGCGGCAGCGGCCGTCGCTGAGGCGGCCGAGGGCGAGAGCGTGCTCGAGGCAGCGAAGATCGGCGCCGAGGACGTCGCCGCAGCGCTCGGCGGCCTCTCGCCGCAGGGCCGCCACGCGGCAGACCTCGCGGCCGATGCGCTTCACCGTGCGCTTTCGGCGGCGGCATCGTCGGGCGACCGGCTTGCCGATCCGCCGCCCACAGGCGAGCGCGTGCTGGTGGCGATGAGTGGCGGGGTCGACTCCGCGGTCGCGGCGTTGCTCGAGCGCGAGCGCGGCGCCGACGTCGTGGCGGTGACGCTGAAGCTGTGGGCAGACCAGCACAACAACGGCGCCAAGAGCTGCTGCTCGCCCGAGGCCGTGCTGGGCGCGCGATCTCTCGCGCACCGGATGGGCATCCCGCACCTGATGCTGGACCTGGAGGAGCTGTTCCGCACCCGGGTCGTCGGCGAGTTCGTCCGCGGCTATGCGGCGGGCCGGACGCCCAACCCGTGCGTGATCTGCAACGGCGACGTCCGGATCGACGCGATGCTCGAGCTAGCGGACCGGCTGGGCGCGTCCAGTCTCGCGACGGGCCACTACGCGCGAGTCATCGACGACGGTGAGGGCCCGCTGCTCGCGGCCGCCACCGACGAGGCGAAGGACCAGACCTACATGCTCTCGGGCGTCCGGCCGCAGACGCTCGCTCGTCTTCGCTTCCCGCTCGCCGACCTCACGAAGCCGCGGGTGCGCGAGCTCGCCGCGGCGGCGGATCTGCCGGTCGCCTCGAAGATCGAGAGCCAGGACCTGTGTTTCCTCGCTGGGGAGGGAAAGCGCTCGTTCCTGAAGCGCCACGGCGGCCTGGAGGACCGGACCGGACAGATCGTCGACGGTGACGGCCGGGTTGTCGGGGAGCACCGCGGCTTCCACAACTTCACCATCGGGCAGCGCCGCGGTATCGGCATCGGCGGGGGCGATCCGCTCTATGTCCTGCGGACCGACGCCCGCTCGAACCGCGTCGTCGTCGGGAGCCGGAACGATCTCGCCCGTCGCCGCGTCCGCGTCCGCGACGCCCTCCTCCGCCGGCCAGGCGACCGGGTCGACCGCGTGAAGCTGCGCTACCGCTCCCGTCCGATCGACTGCGAGGTCACCGCGCCGGCGGGACGCCACCCCGAACTGTGGCTGGAGCTCGCCGAGCCCGCCTATGGCGTCGCGCCCGGCCAGACCGCGTGTCTCATGGACGGCGAGATGGTCGTCGGCCACGCCACCATCGCGGCTTAGCGCCCCAACCTAGACTTCGGCCGGTGAAGGTCAGCGAGATTCGCGAGGCGTACCTGTCGTTCTTCGAGCAGCGGGGCCACCTTCGCGTGCCTTCCGGGTCGCTGATCCCGGCGCCCGAGGACACGTCCACGCTGCTCACGATCGCGGGGATGCAACCGTTCAAGCCCTACTTCCGCGGCGACGAACAGCCGCCGAGCAACCGCCTCACCTCGTGCCAGAAGGTGTTCCGCACGCCGGACATCGACGAGGTGGGGAACACGCTCCGCCACCTGACCTTCTTCGAGATGCTCGGCAACTGGAGCTTCGGGGATTACTTCAAGGACCAGTCGATCGCTTGGGGCCTCGAGCTGTCGATCGAGGTGTTCGGCCTGGAGCGGGAGAGCATCTGGGCGACGGTCTTCGGCGGCGACGACGAGCTCGGCCTCGGGCCCGACGAGGAGTCGATCGAGATCTGGAAGCGCCGGGGGATTCCCGAGGAGCGGATCGTCCTGCTGCCGCGCTCGGAGAACTTCTGGCAGGCAGGGGAGACTGGCCCCTGCGGCCCGTGCTCGGAGATGTACCTGGACCGGGGCCCCGAGTTCGGCGGCGCCGACGAGCGCCCGGGCGACGACACCGACCGATTCCTCGAGTACTGGAACCACGTCTTCATGAGCTACGAGCTCCACGAGGACGGCTCGCTCACGAAGCTGCCCGCCAACAACGTCGACACCGGCATGGGGCTGGAGCGAATGGCGGTGGTCCTCCAGGGTGTCGAGTCCGTGTTCCAGACCGACTCCTTCCAGCCGCTGATCGACCTGGCGCAGGAGATGTCGGGCCGCTCCTACGGGGACGACCACGCGACCACCAGGGCGATGCGGATCATCGCCGACCACTCGCGCGGGATGACCTTCCTGATCGCCGACGGCGTGGTGCCCTCCAACGAGGACCGCGGCTACGTCCTTCGCCGGGTGATGCGCCGCGCGATCCAGCAGGGGCGGGTTCTGGAGCTCGAGTCGCCGTGGCTCGAGCGGTTCGCCGAGCGCACGATCGAGATGATGGGCGACGCGTACCCAGAGCTCGTCTCCGAGCGCGACACGATCATGCGGTGGGTCGGCGACGAGGAGACCGCCTTCGGTCGCACCCTCGATCGCGGGACGCAGCTCCTGGAGCAGCTCATCGCCGAGGCCAAGGAGCAGGGGACGTCGTGGATCGACGCCGGGGACGCCTTCAAGCTTCACGACACCTACGGCTTCCCCTACGACCTGACGAAGGAGCTTCTCGCCGAGCAGGGGTTGTCGGTCGACGATGCCGGCTTCGAGGCCTTGATGGAGAAGCAGCGGATTCAGGCGCGCACCGGCGCCGAGCCGGCGGTGCAGGACCGCCACGGCGCGGTGATGTCCTTCGCGCAGGCGGCGCCGCCCTCGACGTTCGTCGGCTACGAGACGCTCAGCGCCGTGACCGCGGTCGCCGCGGCCGACTCGCCGCTGCTCAAGCTCGAGGAGAGCCCCTTCTATCCCGAGGGCGGAGGTCAGGTGTCCGATTCCGGATCGGTGACCTGGGACGGCCAGGCCGCACGGGTCGCCGACGTCTACCGGTTGGGCGACGACCAGGTGATCCGTCTGGACGACTCCGGGTCGGCTCCCGAGCCAGGGTCGCGCGTCCGCGCCGAGGTCGACCACGAGACTCGCCACGCCACGATGCGCAACCACACGGCGACGCATCTCCTCCACGCGGCCCTTCGCGAGCGCCTCGGCACGCACGTGCGCCAGGCCGGCTCCGCGGTTCGGCCCGACAAGCTCCGGTTCGACTTCACCCACGGCGCGGCGCTCGCGCCCGAGGAGGTCCGCGATGTCGAGGACCGTGTCAACGAATGGATCAAGGCGAGCCGCCCGGTTCGGGCGCTTCACATGTCGCGAGGGGAGGCCGAGGCCCTGGGCGCGATGGCGAGACTGGGTGCGCGTGATCGAGGTCGACGGGGTCTCGCGCGAGCTCTGCGGCGGCACGCACGTTGCGAACACCGCGGAGATCGGGATCTTCGCGATCGCCTCCGAGGGGTCAAGCGCCGCGAACGTGCGGCGGGTCGAGGCGATCACCGGACCCGCCGCGATCGACTGGTTCCGCGAGCGAAGCGATGCGCTGATGCAGGTCGGGACGGTCCTCGGCTCGCCGCGCGAGCCTTTGCGGGCGGCGGAGCGCGCCGCGGAGCATTTGAAGGAGCTCGGGCGGCGTGCCGCCGAGGCCGAGCGGCGAAGCGCCGGCGAGGAGGCGGACGAACTCGCCTCGACCGCTGCCGACATCGGCGGCCTCAAGGTCGTGACGGCCCAGCGCGACGGCGTGGACCAGCGCGCGTTGCTCAATCTTGCGGACCGAGTCAAGGCCAAGCTGGGCGAGGGCGCCGTCGTTCTGGGCGGCGCCAGTGACGGACGCGTCGCGCTAGTGGCCAGCTTCACCGGCGGTGCCGTCGAGCGGGGGCTGTCCGCCGCGGAGATCGTCCGCGGTGCGGCCGAGGTCATGGGCGGCGGTGGCGGCGGGCGCGACGACGTCGCGCAGGCCGGCGGCCGCGATCCCGAACGGCTGGACGACGCTCTGGCGGCCGCGCGCAAGGCGATCGAGCGCGCGCTCGGCGCCTGATCCAGGCGGGCGATGCGCGTCCTCGCGATCGATCACGGGAAAGCCCGCGCGGGTTGTGCGATTTCTGACCCCACTGGTACCATCGCGCGTCCGCTCGGAGTGATCGAGTCTCCGGATCCGCAGAAGGTCGCGGAGCTGGTGGCCGAGCACGATGCGGATCTGGTCGTAGTAGGGCTGCCCGTCTCGCTGGGCGGGGCGGAGGGAGCGCAGGCAGCCGAGGCGCGAGCCTTCAGGGATGAGCTCGCCACGATCGTTGATGTTCCCGTGGACACCTACGACGAGCGACTGACCACCCGAATGGCCGAGGGCTCCGCCCGGGCCGGCGCCGAGGCGCCCGCGGATGCCCTTGCCGCCGCGCACCTGCTGGAGAGCTACCTGCGTCACCGCGAGCGCGCAACGAAGCCCACCGAGTAGAGATGGAAGAGTGGAGCGACCCATTCGCCGAGGACGAGGCCGCCCGCGAGCGGGAGCGGCGCCGCGCCGAGCGTGAGGCGCGCCGCCGGGAGCGGCGGCAGCGACGGGCCGACCAGCAGGGAGCGCTCGCCGACCGCGTCCGGGGGATGATGGGCGGCGCGAGCGGTGACGGTGCAGGCGAGGATCCGCGGGTTGAAGCCGTGCGCGCCGTGCGCGCCGATGCGCCGCCGCCTACTCCGCCCGAG
>VAYL01000047.1:0-509 GCA_005884305.1 Actinomycetota bacterium | reverse complement strand
TACACCGCGGGCGATGGCTCAACCACGGCGCCGTCGCAGGCCGCGCACAGCACGAAGGAGATCACGATCCCGGAAGGGTATGACCGCCACGAGATCGCAGATCTCGCGAAGCAGGACGGGCTGAAGGGCGACTACCTCAAGGCCAGCGAGAGCGTCAAGGGATTCAACCCGGACAAGTACGGCGCGGATCATCCGTCGAGCCTCGAGGGGTTTCTGTTCCCGGCGACCTACGACTTGCCGCGCCACCCGACCGTGGACGACCTGGTCGTGCGCCAGCTCGACGCGTTCAAGCAGTACTTCGGGAGGGTCAACCTGAGCTACGCGAAGTCGAAGAACCTGACGCCGTACGACGTCCTGATCATCGCGTCGATGATCGAGCGCGAGGCGATCATCGAGAAGGATCGTCCGCTGATCGCCGCCGTGATCTACAACCGCCTGCGCGACGGCATGAACCTCCAAATCGACGCAACGATCCGCTACGCGGAGAACAACTGGACCCAGCCGCTCTC
>VAYL01000046.1 GCA_005884305.1 Actinomycetota bacterium | reverse complement strand
CCCCGCAGAGCGTCAGCAGGGGAACGTGGGAGTTCGGCGCGCCGATCGGGGTCCAGCGGATGGTCCGGTACCCCGCCGGCGAGCACATCACTGTGCCCAGGCACGTCGATACGCCTCGAGTGAGGACCCTCTTGAGCGCCTCGACGGCGGTGCCAGTGCCGGGCCCGGCCGCGTCGCTCGTGATGGCGCCATTCCAGCTTGCGCTGCGAACGCCGCTCCGGCGGGCATTCGAGGCGCTCATCCCCCGCCTGCCGGAGGGCCCAAATGCCGAAAGCCGCCGTCGAAGCCGGTTTGTGATCGAGTGCGAGGCGCGCGGCGAGGGTGGAACCAGGCGGGGCCACGTGACCGGATCGGACCCGTACGGCCTCACGGCGCGAACGACGGTGGAGGGCGCGATCCGGTGCGCCGCGCCCGGCTATGACCGAAGCGGCGCGCTCGCGCCCTCACAGGCGTTCGATCCCGCCGACTTCCTGGACGCTCTCGGCTCCGCGGGCGTGCAGTACCAGGCCCCACCCGCCGCCGGATAGTGGAGCGCTCCGCGAGCCACAGGGAATGCCCGGCTTGCGGGCAGCCGCTGTACGGCTGGCTTCAGCTCGAGACGCCCGCGGGCCCGGCCCTGCTCGAGCGCTGCGAGAACTGCCACCTTGGGCTGGCGGCGGGCCTCGGTGGGGATGACGTCGGCCGCGAGCTCCTCGCCGACGCGCGGAACCTCTCGGAGGGCGAGCTGGAGCTCCGCCTCGCCAATCGCGACAGCTGGCAGGCGCGCCTGGGTGGGCTCAACTGGGCGGGATTGGAGCCCGTTCGGGGCCTCTATCTCACCCCGCGCTCGCTCGAGCTTCTGGCACCCAAGGCCCGGCTGTCGCTGATCCGGGTCGATTTACCGCGCTGGGGCAAGGGCTACCTCTGGATGTGGCAGACGATCGTGAACGCGTTCACGTTCACGCATAACTTCGCGCTAAGGGTACGGGCGGAACCCCTTCGCCCATCCGGATTCGCGGCTCGGCTGAAGTACGCGGTCGACGCCGTCGTGACGGTCCTCGCCACGCCGCTCGTCCTGGTGGTGTCCGTGCCGCTGGAGCTGGTCGCGATCCTCGCCGGCAAGGGAGGAGTGCTCCTCGCAGTCGCCTCCCGGTCCGAGGCCGATCAGCCCTCGCTGGAATAGGAGAACGTCGACCAGTAGCCGCATTTCCCCTCGAAGCCGAACCCGAGCGGGTCGTCGCTCACCTCGATGACCTTGCCGTAGAGTTCGTGGCCCGGGCGGTCATGGCCAGGGATCACGCAAGTCACGGGCTCCTGGTCCACGACTGGGTCCCCCACCCGAACCGTCACCTCCTTTCCGGCGCGGAACCATCCGCGCGTCTCCGAGTGATCGATCTCGATCGGCGCACTCCGGACACCGAGCGGCCGGCTGGGCTTGAACACCCAGGGGAACTGGTCCTGCGGCGTGCCGCCCAGCTCGCCCAGGAAGATCGCGGACAGGAGCCCGCGCTGCTCCGGGTCGGCCCGGTCGTCGACGTAAAGGTAGAAGTCCCAGGGCGAGCCCGGCTCGTCATCGTCGTAGCGCAGCGCGAGCACCGTCCGCAGCCCGCCGAGCGAGATCTCGTCGGTGCCCCCGTCCTCGATCTCCCAGGACAGGGCACCCATGCAGATCCCGTGCGTGGAGCGCCCGCCCTTGCGGCCGCCCACCGTCCGGCACGGACAGATCGCGTCGCAGTTGCAGGACTCGAGGTAGGTGCCGCCGATGGCCCAGCGCCGGTGCTCGTCCGTCATCGAAGCCTCAAAGTGTCCGGCGCCAGACCCGCTTGACGATTGGGAGCGCGAACATCCTGGGCGCGTGCTGGCCGGTCAGAGCGCCGGCGCGATTCAGGAGGCCAGGGACGATCGCGCGCTTGCCGTCGGCGGCGGCGTCGACGGCCTGCTTGGCGACCGACTCGGCCGACATCCACAGAACGCCCGGGACCTGCTCATCCGCGCCCTTCAAGCCTGCCGCCTCAGTGAACTCCGTCTTCACCGGACCGGGGCAGACGGCTGTCAGTGTGACCCCCGTGCCCTTGAGCTCCTCGTGCACCGCCTCGCTGAGGCTCAGCACAAACGCCTTCGTGGCGCCGTAGGTCGCAGCGCCCGGGAGCGGCTGAAACGCCGCCGTCGAGGCGATGTTGATCACGGCGCCACGGTCGCGCTCGAGCATCTGCGGCAGGTAGACCGCCTGGAGATCGAGAAGCGCAACGCAGTTCACCTCGACCATGGAGAGGAGCCGTTCGCGCTCCGTTCGGACGAAGTCCTCCCCGCCGCCGAAGCCGGCGTTGTTGACGAGAATCTCGACGTCCAGGCCCAGCTCGGAGATGCGACGCGGCAGATCGCCACGGGCCGCGTCGTCGGCCAGGTCCGCCCCCACCACCTCCGCGCGCACGCCGAAGCGCTCCGAGAGCTCATCCGCCAGGGTTCGCAGGCGATCCTCGCGACGAGCGACGAGCGTCACGCCGTGGCCGTGGCCGGCGAGCTCGCGCGCGATGGCCTCGCCGATGCCGGCCGACGCGCCGGTGATCAGTGCGGTCGCCGAGTCGGAGGGCTGGGGTAGCGCCACGGAGGCAGGCTACCCGCCCGCGCCGGTCGGTTGTCGGGTTTGTCCGCATATAGACGACCTGTGCGTATCCGGTTGACTCCGAAAGGATCGCGAACCCGCGGCCGATCGCTGACGTCATTCGCTCGCGGCCAGCGACTGCGCAATTCAGGGCGCTATAGCCGCCCGAAGTGCACATTCGATTGGAGTGCATACCCACGTCGGGTATCAACCGCACCCTGCGCCCATTCCTTCGGTGCCCGGGCCTCCGATCGAAGGGGGCTGACGCCGTTCCCGACGATCGTGGGGTTGACGGGCCCGCGGCTAACATCAATTCCATGGAAGGAAGCGAAGGCTTCAACATCTTTGGAGATCCGGATGAGCTCCGCGAGCGCCTCGGCGAGATGGCCGAGCAGATGCAGGGCGCTCAGCGGGTCGCCTGGGCAGACAACGCGATCAAGCTCGCGGTCGATATGACCGTGGCGGCGATCAACCGCCTCGACCTCTCTGGCAGCAGCGACGAGCAAGCCGTCCAGGTTCGGGACGCGATCAGAATCGTGTTCCCGGAGTCGGTCACGCTCGTGCGCGAAGCGCGCGAGGGTCTCTCCTAACCGGACTCAGGTTCGGCACAACCTGCGCGCCCCGCGCGCGCTGGCGCCGCCTAGCGTGGCCTCATGCGAGCGCGCTCAGAGAACGGCGCGGCCACGGTCGAGCACGTCGGCCTCGTCATCCTGATCGCTCTGTTGATCATGGCCGCGATCGCTGCGGTCGTCGCCGCCCCGCCCACCGATGAGGCACGACACCTCGGCTCACAGCTCGATCGCCGCATCCGCTGCCCCGCGCGGCTACCGGATCCATGCTGGCGGGATCCGCTCACCGAGGCGTACGGCAGACCGGTGGCGGGTCTGGTCCGCGCGATGGCGCCACAGCCGCGGCCGGTTGCCGGTGCTTCGGGAGCCCCGCTCCTCCCAGTTGACTTTCGCTACTGCCGTAGCGAGAGCTGCGCGGCTCCGGGCGACCGGACCCGCCTGACGGCGTCGAACCGTCGGGTCACTGCGTTCACTTCGGTCGCGGACCATCGGCGCTCCGGCGCCGGCGTCCAGGTGACTTACTGGCTCTACCGGCCTGGAATCGGCTGGGACCGCGCCGTTCGCACCGCTAGCCCGGGAGATGTGGGGCGCTACGCCTCCACGCCGCTCCTCGACAGCGCCAATCCGGTGCTGGTCCCGCTCGAGACGCTCTACGGGCGCGATCACTACGACTTTCCGCCCGGCGAGGAACCGCCGTGGCGGTGGCGGGTCCAGAGCGTGTATCCCGGCTAGGACCGCCTACCAGTGCGCGTCGTGGTGCTCCATGACGCCCACGCCCGACGCCAGTGCGATCCCGCCGGGGAGCGTGCCGGAGAACGTGCCCATCGGCTGGCGATATGAATAGCGAACGAAGAGGCGACGCTCATCCCTTCCGCGCTCGCACTCGCCGGAGAAATCGAGCCGGGACCCGTCGTCGAAGCGGATCCCCTTCAACTCATCGAACTCCACGGGGCCCGGCTCGGTCGGCTCCCCGTCGATCCAGATCGACCGTTCGGACTTCTCCGGTGGGTCGTTGATCCCGCTCACGAGATTCCAGCCGACCGAGCGACCGTCTTCGGCGGTGCCAACGCCCGCGGACCAGCTCCAGACCGTGTGCCGCGGGTGATAGCCCGCTGATTCGTCCTCGACGCCGCGCGCTTTCGAGACGAGCCTGTCGGTCCCAAGCCGCAGGTCGCACTCGACCGGCCCGCCGACCCGCTTTCGCGTCCACACATACTGGTCGTCCTGAGTCGGACAGACCGCCTCCGTCCAGCGCCCGCCGCCGTCGAATCGCAGGAAGGCCCGCACCTCGCCGGCGTCGGGATGGTTCGACTCGATCCTGACCACCGATCCCTCGTCCGGTACGTACAGGAGCTGCCCGTCACCGTCGCGAGGCTCGGTCCAGACCTCGCCGCGCGCCGATGGAAGCAGCATCATCGTGTTCTCCATGAGCTTGCGCTCGCCGCGGTTCCAGATCGCCCAGAAGGTCTGCCCCACGGGCCCAACGGTCACCCGCGCCGCGCACACCAGGAACTCATCGCTGAACGCGGCGACGTAGCGCCAGCGCTTGCGCCAGATGCGGCCCCTGCGTAGCGGCAGCTTGTCGTCGGGCGGAAGCGGCAAATTCGGGCGGCCCTCGCCGGGACCGCGCCACGGGAGGGATGGATCACTCAATGCGCGCGATGGTGTCACCGGCGGCCACCGAGCCGCCCTCCGTCACGGATAGCTCGGCCACCGTCCCGCCGCGGTGGGCGGTGATCTCATTCTCCATCTTCATCGCCTCGACGACGGCGATGAGCGCGCCCTCCTCGACCTCGTCGCCCTGGCTCACCGGCACCTTCAGCACGGTCCCCTGGATCGGGGAGACCAGGACGTCCGTGCCGCCGCTGGCCGCCGCTCCGGCCGTTCGCTCGCGGCGCGGCGGACGCCTCATGACCGCGGCCGGTCCCGGATTCCCGGCGGCCGGCGCGGCCGCGCCGATCACCTTGACGCTGTGAAGGCGGCCATCGACTTCGACCTTGTAGGTCCGCGCCAGTGCCTCCTCGGCCTCGCGCTCGCCGTTGGCCTCGGCTGGCGCGGGGGCTTTCGGCTCAAGCGACTTCAGCCACTTGCGATCGCCGATCAGGTCGCGGGCGGTCCCGGCGTTTCGCCACTGGTCGGTGGCGAGGATCTGCTCATGGAACGGGATCAGCGTGGTCACGCCACCGATCTCGTACTCGCCGAGCGCGCGCAGCATTCGCGCGGTGGCGCGCTCGCGGTCGGTGTCCCAGACGATCAGCTTCGCGACCATCGGATCGTAGAGCGGCGTGATCTCGGATCCGGCCAGGACTCCGGAGTCCACCCGGACGCCTGGCCCCGCCGGCTCGATGTAGCTCGTGATCTTCCCGGGTGCCGGCGCGAAGTTCTTGTGGGCGGCCTCGGCGTTGATCCGGCACTCGATCGCATGGCCGCGCAGCTCGACGTCCTCTTGGCTGATCGAGAGCTTCTCGCCGCTGGCGATCAGCACCTGCTCCCGGACGATGTCGATCCCGGTGACCATCTCGGTGACGCAATGCTCCACCTGGACGCGGGTGTTCATCTCCAGGAAGAAGTACTCCTCGCCGTCCTGTAGCCCCTCCACCGTCCCGGCCGATCGGTAGCCCACCGCGGCCGCGGCGTCGGTGGCGATCTTGCCGATCCGCTCGCGCATCTCCTCGTCGACGTGGGGAGCCGGCGCCTCCTCGATCAGCTTCTGGTGACGGCGCTGAATGGAGCAATCGCGCTCGCCCAGGTGGATGACGTTGCCGTGCGAGTCGGCGAGCACCTGCACCTCGACGTGGCGCGGGTCCTCCAGGTAACGCTCCAGATACACCCGCGGGTCGGAGAAGAACTTGTCGCCCTCGCGCGAGGCGCCCTCAAACGCCTCCTCCAGCTTGTCCTCGGATTGGGCTACGCGAAAGCCCTTCCCTCCACCACCCCCGGCCGCCTTGCACGCGACCGGGTAGCCGATCTCCTTCGCCTGCTTCTTCGCCTGGGCGACGCTCTCCGCCGGTGAGGTCGTGCCCGGGACGATCGGCACGCCCGCCTCCGACATCAGCTCGCGCGCGCGTGTCTTGGAGCCCATGGCCTCGATCGCGCTCGCCGGCGGGCCGATGAACACGACGTCCGCCTTCTCGCACGCCTTGGCGAAGTCGGCATTCTCGGCAAGGAACCCGTAGCCCGGGTGAATCGCCTCCGCGCCCGCGCTCTGGGCGACCTCCAGGAGCTTCTCGATGTTCAGATAGCTCTCGGCGGGCACCGGCGGGCCGAGGAGGTGCGCCTCATCGGCCTCGCCGACGTGCGGCGCGTCGCGATCGGCCTCCGAATAGACCCCGACGGAGACGATCCCCATCTCCTTCAGGGTCCGCATGACACGGATCGCAATCTCGCCCCGGTTGGCGACCAGGACCTTCTCAAACATGGCGCGTGAGTCTATTTGGCGCGGCCGGTCAGCTATCGAGGCCGAGTGCGGCTCGGAGTGCCGCAAGATCGGGCGCCCCGAAGACCACGCGATTCTGCGTCGCGACGTAGACGAGATCGAGGTTGACCCCCGCGCGGGCGATCTTGCGAGTCAGATCAGCCAGCACGCCGGGACGGTCCTCGACGTCCACGACGACCACCTCGCGCTCACGGGTGACCGCGACATGGGTTGTCGCCAATGCGTGCCTCGCGGCCTCGCCATGCCGGACAAGAATGTGAAGCTCGGCGCTCTTCCCGGGACCGACGCAGGTGGCCGCTGCGATGTTCACGCCAGCGTCACTGATCGCCGCCGCCACCTCGGCGAGCGCCCCAGGCGTGTTCTCGATCTCGATGACTAGGTCGGCCGCCACGCGTTTCGTGCGCGGTCAGCCTACTTCGGCGACACGCACGTCAGGTAAGTCGCGGTTCCCGCGTCAAGCCGGGCCAGGTGAAACCTTGGCTGCTCCGATGGGGTAACAGCTCACGTGTACGCGAAGCTCGACGAGCCCGCACCTGACGGCGACCTGCCGTCCACGCTCGCCTTCACGCTCCTCTTCCTCCTTCCGGCCGGTTTGGCCTTCGCGACGTTTGAGCTGGTGCGGGCGCTGCCCGGACACTTTCCGGACAGCGTCGTCGCATTCCTCGGCCTTCTGCTGGCGCCCGCCGTCGTTACGGCCGTCGTATCTCGCTGGGCCTGCACCCGCTTCCGCGTGGAGACAGGAACCGCATGGAGCATCATCGCCGCCGCGTCGGTACTCGCCGCGGTGTGCAGCGTCGTCGCGCTGCTCGTCTTCGCCGTGGGCCTGGTCGCCTACAGCGATTGACGGAGCGTGGGCTAAGCCGCCCGTAGGTGGCGCTCGGCCTCGCCCATCCAGATCACCTGTTCGCGGCCGGGGCCGACTCCGACCAGGCGGATCGGGACGCCGACGTTCTCGGCAACAAACTCCAGGTAGTCGCGCGCCTCGCGCGGGAGCTCCGACTCCGAGCGGCACTCGCCGATCTCCTGCTCGAACCCCGGCAGCTCCTCGTACTCGGGCACCGCGCCGTGCAGGACCGACTGGTGATAGGGGAGCTCGTCGAGACGCGCGCCCTCGCTCGAGCGGTAACGGACAGCGACGCGGATCGGGTCGATACCCGCCAGGACGTCGAGCTTGGTGATCGCAAGCGCCGAGAGTGTGTTGAGCCGCGCGGCATAGCGGAGGCCGACGAGGTCGATCCAGCCGGTGCGACGGTCGCGGCCCGTGGTCGTGCCGCGCTCGCCCCCGCGCTCGCGGATGTAGGCGCCGAGCTCGTCGTCGAGCTCGGTCGGGAACGGGCCGGCGCCGACCCGCGTGGCGTATGCCTTCGCGACGCCCCAGATCTCGTCGATGTCGGCCGGACCGATGCCCGCGCCCACGCACGCCGCGCCCGCAATGGGATTCGAGGAGGTGACGAAGGGATACGTGCCGTGGTCGAGGTCGAGGAGCGTCCCCTGGGCGCCTTCGAAGATCACGGTGCGGCCCGCGTCGAGCGCCTCCCAGCACAGGTGCGCGGTGTCGGCGATGAACGGCTCGAGGCGATGCCCGTAGCGCAGGTACTCCTCGGTCATCGCGTGCAGGTCGAGGCGCGGGTCCTTGGCGAACGGCCGCAGCATCTGCTTCTTCGGCTCCATTGCGGCCATGATCTTCTTGCGCAGGATCTTTGCGTCGAGGAGGTCCTGCACGCGGATCCCGAGCCGGGCGGCCTTGTCCGCGTAGCAGGGGCCGATGCCGCGCTTGGTCGTGCCGATCTCGAGCTTGCCGAGCTTGGCCTCGCCCGCCGTGTCGAGCAGCACGTGGTACGGCATGATCAGGTGCGCGTTCGCCGAGATCCGCAGGCCGCTCACGTCGAGGCTCTGGCGTCGCAGCCCCTCGAGCTCGCCGATCAGCACGCCGGGGTCGATCACGACACCGTTTCCGATCACGCAGGCCTTGCCGGGATAGAGGATCCCCGACGGGATCAGGTGGAACTTGAACTCCTGGCCGTCGCGAACGATCGTGTGGCCGGCGTTGTTGCCGCCCTGAAAGCGCACGACGACATCGGCCTGCTCCGCGAGCAGGTCGGTGAGCTTGCCCTTGCCCTCATCGCCCCACTGGGCGCCGACGATGACGATTCCCGGCATGTGCGTTAGGTCGGTGCCGTACGGCACCGACATTGACATGTGCCGTTTCTCATAGGTGGACGATTATGAGCTACGCGACCGGCGGTTAGCGCCCGCGGCGCTGTCAGCCTGCCTGGCTGACGGTCACGTCGCCGTGCGCGGCCTCGACCCGCTCGATCTCGAGGTCCGCGAGCTCACTTGACACGAAGTCGACAGCGGTGTCCATGGTGCTCGCGACCGCATCCGGATCCTCACCGAGCGTGAAGGTGATCGCGATCCCGTTCCCGGCGTCGACCAGGTAATAGCCGGCGAATCCCGGCGCGTCCGAGATGCGAGGAACGAACACGTCCGCAACCCGCCTCGAGAGCTCGTCCATCTGATCCGGATCGATCTTGTACTTACGCATCGCTGCGTGCACGTGTCCTCCAATCGCTCGCCGTTACGGGAATCGATAACAGGTGTCAGACCGCGTAGCGCATGTCGTCGCCGAAGAGCGGCAGGGGATCGCCGCAGATCTCGACGAGGCGAGAGACCGTCCGCGGGCCGATCTGCTCTTCGAGCGCCTCCTGGCTCAGGTTTGTCGTCACGACTACGGACCGCTGCGTCTCGTAGCGCTCGTTGATGATCGCGTAGAGCTGCTCCAACACCCAGTCGCTTCGCTTCTCGGCGCCGAGGTCGTCGATATGGAGCAGGTCGACCTCCGTCAGCCGCTCGAAGAACTCCAGGTATGACTGCTCCCCGGCGTCGGCGTCATAGGTGCGGCGGATGCGCGAGAGCAGCCGCGGGAGCGAGTAGATCGCGCCGGTGTGCCCAGCCTCAACGGCTGCCTTCGAGACGAGCATCGCGAGAGTCGTCTTGCCCGTGCCGACGTCGCCCATGAGCCATAGGCCTTCCCCTTCCGTCAGTCGCTCGTCGATCGACTCGACGAACTCCTTGACCGCCCGGTAGACCGGGGCCCGGGCGGGATCGCGCTCCATGTTGGAGACGGGGGGGGCGTCGAAGCTCACCGTCCGGTACTTGCGCGGAATCGTCGAAGCGACGCCACGGGCGCGGCGGCGCGCGATCCGCCGCTCGCGGCACTCGCACGGCCGGGCGACGTCCTCCGGCCCGAGGATCCATCCCGATCCGTCGCACACGCCGAGGGGACACGCCTGCTCTGCGTCGGCCCCTGCGCCCGCCAGGCGTACCGGTCGAGGTAGCTGGCTCACGCTTCGTCAGCGAAGTCGTCGGCCAGGTCCATCAGCGGCGGGCCCTCTCCGGACTTCTGCTCGATCCCGGGCTCGGCCCCGCGAGCGCGATCGACGAACCGCGGATACTGCTCGAGGAACACCACCGGAACGTCGCCGGTGGGGCCGTTGCGGTGCTTGGCGATGATCAGGTCGGCCTCACTGGGATCGGCGTCCTCGTCGTACTTCGACGCGCGGTAGATGAAGACAACGACGTCCGAGTCTTGCTCAATCGATCCGCTTTCCCTCAGGTCCGAGAGCATCCCGGGACGTCCAGCTCCCGGGCGAGGATCTTCATCCCGCGGCTGAACTGGCCGACCTGCTCGACGCGGTTGGCCCGCGGATCCTCCGCCCGCATCAGCTGCAGATAATCCACGATCACGAGGCCGAGATTGCCCTCGCTCGCCGCCAGCCGCCGCGCCTTCGCCCGCAGCTCGAGAAGGCTGAGGTCGGATGAATCGTCCAACCACAGCGGGATGTTCTCGAGCTCGTTGCAGGCTCGGACCACGCGTGGCCAGTCGCGGGTCGAGACGTTGCCCTTGCGGAGCTTGTCGTTGGGGATCCGCGAGCGGCAGGAGATGAAGCGATGCGCGAGCTCCGCCTCGGACATCTCGAGGCTGAAGAACGCAACGGCCTTCCCGTACTTGGAGGCGACGTTGTCGGCGATGTTGCAGACGAGCGCCGACTTGCCCAGCGACGGGCGTGCGGCGATGACGATCAGGTTGCCGGGCTGGAAGCCACCCAACTTCGCGTCGAGGTCGCGAAAGCCAGATG